>CAXTSD010000160.1:0-6098 GCA_964246775.1 uncultured Acetobacteraceae bacterium
TGAGCGCCGCCACGTTGGCCGGGTTCGCTGCGCCAGCGATGGCGCCGGCTCTCCAGCGTCAGGCAGCGCGCGCTCACGATCGTCCGGCCTCGCCGATCAGGTGTAGCGCCAGTTCACGCCGATGCGGAGCGGCGCGGTGCTCGAACACGTAGAGGCCCTGCCAGGTGCCGAGCACCGGACGGCCGGCATCGACCGGTATGCTGAGCTGGGTCTGGGTCAGCGCCGCGCGCAGATGCGCCGGCATGTCGTCCGCCCCCTCCGCCGAATGAACGTAGCGTCCCGGCTGCTCGGGCGCGAGGCGCTCGAAATAGGCGGCGAGGTCGGTGCGGACGTCAGGATCGGCATTTTCCTGCACCAGCAGCGAGGCGCTGGTGTGGCGGCACCAGATCGTCAGCAGGCCGCGCTCGATGCCCTGATCGTCGACCCATGCGAGCACTTGCCGGCTGATCTCGATCAGCCTCTTGCCCGTCGTCTCGACCAGCAAACGCCCGAGCGCCTGTTGCAAACCCGTCTCCCAAGCTGACCGCGATCATCGAGGGTAACGCGCGACCTCGGACAAGGAAGCAGGCGCGGCATATCAAGAGTGCGGTGCCCCGACGGTCGGCATCACGCCGCGCCCGCTCGCACCTCCGGTCGCGCGACCGGGCAGTCGCAGACTGGGCAACCGCAGCCCTGACCGCAACCCGAGGCAGCACAGCAGGCCGGCGAACAGCAGCGGCGTCATCGAGGCGAGCGGCGTCAACATCGGGCTGAATGTCAGCGGGCTGACCCAGCAGAACAGGCTGAACGTCAGCTCACCAGGAGCAAAGCCGTGCCGAACTCCGTGCAGCCAGACCAGGGTCGCGCCGAGACAGCCGATGAGCATGTCGTAATTCGAAAAATGCGGCGCCGCCAGCTCCACGGCGAGCAGAACCGCGGCGACACGCAGCTCGCGTCGCACCGGCGCCGCCGAGATGGCGCCGGTCATTACTATTGCGAACAGCACGGCGGCGTCCTGAGCGACTGTCGCGATCCCCCGTGAGCCGGACAGTGCGTGAACGGAGGCAAACACGCTCATGCCGCCTTCGCGCGCCGCCTGCTCCCATTGCGCGAATTGCCGCGTCGCGCCAAGCATGAAATGCAGCCAGTCCGTCCAGGGCTCGATGCCGAACACGGCGAGGCTTGCCAGGCAGAACAGCGTCGCCGAGCCGGCGGCCGCGGCGAGCGCGCGCCACTCGCGCCGCGCCAGCAGGACGACAGGCACCAGCACGGCGAGCTGCGGCTTGAACAGCAGCAGCCCGAGCAGCGCCCCGGCGAGAGCGGGCCGGCGGTCCAGCAGGCCGATGCCGCCGAGGATGAGTGCTGCGGTCAGGAACGCGTTCTGACCAACCAGTATGGTGAACAGCGTGCCCGGGCAGAGCGCCGCGCTCGCCATCAGGATCAGGCGGTCGGACCGCGATCCGGGCCAGACGTGGATCGCGAGCAGCAGGCCGGCGGCGCCGGTCAGCAGGAAGCAGACATAGCCGGCCCGCGGATCCAGCACTCCGAATGGCAGGACGAGCAGCAGGAACGGTGGCGGATAGATCCAGGGGTGCAGCTCGATCGAGAAGCGCAGCACGTCCATGAAGGTGGCGGTCAGCTCACGCATGAACGCCATGCTGTCCGCCAGCAAGGCGTAGTCGCCGTGCAGCGCCGCCCTCGATGCGGTGAAATACACCATCCAGTCCTGCGCCAGGATGAAGCCTCTCGCCTGATAGAAGAACTCCCAGCCGGCGGCGGCCGAGATCAGGCAGAATGACAGCGAGAGCGCGAATGTGACGCGGTTCGACGCGGTCGATCGCAGGCCGGCAGGCACGCTCACGCCGGAGCGCGGAGCCGGCGCAGCCGAAGCTCGGCCAGCAGCCCGACCGCGCCCCAGGTCACGGCATAGGCGAACGCCGCCCAGCCGAGACCAAGGCGAGGCGCCGTGCCGACGACGATGCTCATGCCGACCAGGCTGAAACCGGCCATCAGCCAGAACCAGCCGTCGACGGATTTCTGATCTGCGTCCATCCTGCCTTGCCCCCAGCACGGTTGCCGCAGCCAGTCTGGGGCGCCGAAGCTAACGAAGCGTTAAGGCCGGCCTACACCGAAAAATATTTCGCCCGATGGTTGAGCACCACGATCGCGCTGGTCGACTGCTCGGGATGCAGCTGCCACTCGTCCGAGAGCGACACGCCGATGCGCTCGGCATCGAGCAGTTGCAGCAATTGCTGCTGATCCTCGAGCTTCGGGCAGGCCGGGTAGCCGAACGAGTAGCGCGAGCCGCGATAGCTCTGGGCGAGCATCTTCTCCATGTCGCGGTCGTCCTCGCCGGCAAAGCCGAGCTCGGCGCGGATGCGCTTGTGGACATACTCCGCCATCGCCTCGGCCATCTCGACCGACAGGCCGTGCAGGTACAGGTAGTCCTGGTAGCGGTTGTCGTCGAACCAGGCGCGCGCGACGTCCGAGGCCTGCTGGCCGACGGTGACCACCTGCAGGCCGATCACGTCGCGTTCCGCATCGTCGACGTCGCGGAAGAAGTCGGCGATGCACTCGCCGTCCTCGCGCGGCTGGCGCGGCAGGCTGAAGCGCGCGACCTCGGTCTGGCCATCCGGGGCGAACACGATCAGGTCGTTGCCCTGCCCGGCGGCCTTCCAGTAGCCGTAAATCGCCTGCGGCTGAAGTATGCCGTCGGCCTCGGTCAGCGCCAGCATGCGCTTGAGCACCGGGCGCAGCTCCTGCTTGGCCCAGCCGAGGAAATCCTCGAGCGTGCGGCCCTGCTTACGAAACCCCCACTGGAACTGGTACAGGCTGCGCTCATTGAGGAACGGCAGCACCGCCTTGGGCGAGGCGGCGAGCGCGCGCGGACCCCAGAACGGCGGCTCCACCACCGGTTCGTCCGCGGTCAGACGCGCCCGCCGCTGCCGCACCTCGGCAAGCTCGACCGGACGGAACGCCTCTGCATCGGCGCGGCCGAGGCTGCGCTTGGTGTTGCGCGCCTTGCCGGCGCGCTTCGCCTGCAGCGCGCCGAGATAATCGTCAAAGCCGTTGCCGGTCACCTTGTCCATCAGGTTCAGCCCGTCGAAGGCGTCGCGCGCATAGGCGACGCGGCCGCGCCCGCCCCCGCTTGCCGCAGCACCACCGCCGTACGCGGTCTTGCTATTCGCGCCGCCATAGGCGGCCACACACTCATCCTCCACATAGTTGCGGGTGAGCGCCGCGCCGCCGAGCAGCACCGGTATCTCAAGCCCCTGGCGCTGCATCTCCTCGAGGTTCTCGCGCATCACCACGGTCGATTTCACCAGCAGGCCGGACATGCCGATCGCATGCGCGCGGTGCTCGCGAACCGCGCTCACCATGTCGGCGAGCGGCACCTTGATGCCGAGATTGACCACCCGGTAGCCGTTATTGGTGAGAATGATGTCGACCAGGTTCTTGCCGATGTCGTGCACGTCGCCCTTCACCGTCGCCAGCACGATCGTGCCCCGCGTCTGGCCCTCGACGCGCTCCATGTGCGGCTCGAGATAGGCCACCGCCGCCTTCATCGTCTCGGCCGATTGCAGCACGAACGGCAGCTGCATCTTGCCGGCGCCGAACAGCTCGCCGACCGTCTTCATGCCGTCGAGCAGGATGGTGTTGATGATGTCGAGCGGCTTGTGGCTGGTCATGGCGAGATCCAGCTCGGCCTCCAGCCCCTTGCGGTCGCCATCAACGATGCGGTCGCGCAGCCGCTCCTCGACGGTCTCCGCCTTCTGCTTTTTGGTGGCTTCGGAGGCCTTGCGGTCGGCGAAGAGTTCGAGCAGGCGCTGCAGCGGATCGTAGCCCTCGCGCCGGCGATCAAAGATCAGGTCCTCGGCGACCGCGATCTCCTCTGGGGCGAGCAGGTGCAGCGGCCGGATTTTTGACACGTGCACGATGGCGCCTGACATGCCGGCGCGCACGGCATGGTCGAGGAACACCGAGTTCAGCACGGCGCGCGCCGCCGGGTTGAGGCCGAAGGAGATGTTGGACAGACCGAGGATGATCTGGATGTCCGGGAAGCGCTCACGGATCAGCCGTATGCCCTCCAACGTCCACTGGCCGAGCTTGCGGTCGTCCTCGACTCCGGTGGCGACGGTAAAGGTCAGCGGATCGATCAGCAGGTCGGAGTGCGGCAAGCCATGCGTGTCGCAGGCGAACGCCACCAGGCGTTCGGCGATGGCGAGCTTGGCCTCGGGCGTCTTGGCCATGCCGGTCTCGTCGATGGTCAGCGCGATCACCGCCGTGCCGAACTTGCGTGCGAGCGCGAGCCGGTCGGCGGCGTGGCCCTCGCCATCCTCGAAATTGATCGAGTTGATGATCGGCTTGCCGCCATGCAGCTTGAGCGCGCTCTCGATCACCGGCGTCTCGGTGCTGTCGATCACCAGCGGCGCGTTCACCGAGCTGGTGAAGCGGCGGATCACCTCGTCCATCTCGACGACCTCGTCGCGGCCGACGAAGGCGGTGCAGACGTCAAGGCTGTTCGATCCCTCGCCGACCTGCTCGCGCGCGACGCCGACGCAGCCATCCCAGTCGCCGGCCTCCTGCAGCTCGCGCCACTTCCTCGAGCCGTTGGCGTTGCAGCGCTCGCCGATGGAGAAGTAGCTGTTCTCCTGGCGCAACGGCGTCTGGCCGTACAGGCTCGCGACCGACGGCACCCAGAGCGGGCGGCGCGCCACCGGCGCCGGGCGCGCGCCGCCGGCACGCTTGCGCAGCATCTGGTCGAGGGCGGCGATGTGCGGCGTCGAGGTGCCGCAGCAGCCGCCGACCAGGTTGAGCCCGTCCTCGGCGACGAAACGCTCGACCCACACCGCCATCTGCTCGGGGCTCAGCGGATAGTGCGTCTGCCCGTCGACGAGCTCGGGCAGCCCGGCATTCGGCTGCACGCTGATCAGGCCGGGCCAGTTTGCCGCGAGCCAGCGCACGTGCTCGGCCATCTCCTGCGGCCCGGTCGCGCAATTCAGCCCGAGCAGCGGCACGTCGAGCGCGTGCACGACCGTCGCCGCGGCGGCGATGTCCGGCCCGACCAGCAGCGTGCCGGTGGTCTCGACCGTGACCTGGACGAAGATCGGCGTGTCGGCACCGGCCTCGGCGCGGGCGAGCTTGGCGCCGTTGACCGCCGCCTTGATCTGCAGCGTGTCCTGGCAGGTCTCGATCAGGATCGCGTCGACGCCGCCGGCGATCAGGCCGCGCGACTGCTCGGCGAGTGCGGCCTCCAGCGCGTCATAGGCGATGTTGCCGAGCGAGGGCAGCTTGGTTCCCGGGCCGATGCTGCCGACGACGTAGCGATGCCGGCCGTCGGCAAAGCCCTCGGCCGCCTCGCGCGCCAGCTCGGCGCCGCGACGGTTGATCTCCAGCGTGCGGTCCTGCAAACCGAACTCGGCCAGCGTGATCGGCGAACCACCAAACGTGTTGGTCTCCACCATGTCGGCGCCGGCCTCGAAATAGCCGCGATGGATGTCGCGTATCAGCTCGGGGCGGGACAGGGTCAGCACCTCGGTGCAGTTCTCCTGGTTCCAGTAGTCGCGCTCGACGTCGAGGCTCAGCGCCTGCACGCGGCTGCCCATGCCGCCGTCGCAGAGCAGGACCTGGTCGGCGAGCGCCTCGAGCAGATGCGGGCGGGTCATTGTTCAACCTCGTGAGAACTCGGGAAGGTGGCGGGCCAGATGCGGGTCTCGAGCGGGCCGGGGATAATCGAGGGCGGCAGGCCGGCGAGACCGGCGCGCTCGAACATCTGGGTGATCGCCGCGTTCGAAAAACCCGGCCAGCGATGCGCGAGGCCGCGGGCGAGCCCGTCCTGCTCATGCAAGGCGAGGTCGACGACGAGCAGCCGGCCGCCCGGGCGCAGCACCCGCGCCGCCTGCCCGATCGCGGCCTGCGGATCGGGCAGGTGATGCAGCACCATCTGCAGCACGACGACGTCATAGGCGCCGGCGGCGAGCTTGAGGTCATAGAGGTCGCCGAGCCGCACCGAGCAATGCGCCAGCGCGGCGCCGTGCTGGGCGAGGCGCACCCGCGCCAGTGCCAGCATGGCGCGGCTCGCATCGATGCCGAGCCCGCTGCCGACGCGACCGCCGAGC
>CAXTSD010000161.1:0-6081 GCA_964246775.1 uncultured Acetobacteraceae bacterium
GGCCTCGGCATGGGCGGCGGATAGCTCGCGGTCGTCGAACAGCAGCGCTCCCGGGAGCAGCGACGCATAAGCCTCCGTGGTCAGCGGGGCGCCGGCGGAGTGGTTGTCGACGGCGGCATTGTGGGCGTGGCCGACGACGATGCGCCCGGAGGCGGCGAGCACGCCCCGCATCCTAGCGATGACGTGAGGCTTGTCCGGCAGGAAGTAGAATGCGTCATGGCAGAATACGCAGCCGTACTCGGCGTTCGCGAGCGGCCAGGGCGCGGCGGCGTCAAAGCAGACGAGCCTGGCGTCGGGACAGATGAAGTGCCGGGCGAGCCACAGTTTCGCGAAAACCAGGTCGGCGCCGGTCGCCGCCACGCCGGCCTGGTCGAACGCGCGCAGGAAGTGGCCGGCGCCGCAAGCCAGCTCGAGCACCGGGCCGCCGCCCGCCATCGCCGCGAGGGCGAGTCCGGAGCCGTAGGTCGGGTCGGTCCAGCGATGGGCGAAATAGTCGGCGACGCGGCCGAAGGCGAGGCGGCGCATTGCCTCGCGGAAGCTGAGCGAGGCTTGCCCATGCACCAGACGCAGGCACTCGGCCTGGCTCGGTGGCGGGTCGGGAGCGTAGCCGTCCTGGTCGGTCAGCAACAGCGCGGCGGCACGATCGATGGCGTTAGCCTCGATCAGCCGGACGGCGGTGCCAGCCATCGCGGCGCGGTCGGCGCGCAGGAACGCTATGTCGTCGATCACCGGCCAGGCTTCGTCGCCCGCCACCAGCAGATTGCCGCGACGCTCGAGCGGCCGCCCGGTGAGCGGGCTGACCAGCGTGCCCGGCGGCCAACAGCTGGCCGAGTTCGCCGGCTCTCCGGTCATGCCAGACCGAGGCTTGCCAGAACCCCGGCCTGGAACGGGCGCAGCGGGCCTTCGTGCACCAGTTGCAGGTCATGCAGCGCCTGGTCGGCGGTAAAGGCGGCGGCGCGGGCATGATGGTGCGCCTGCAGCACACGGTCGATCACGTCGGCGGCGTGGAAGGCGCGGCCCTCGGCGGTGTCGGCGTCGGCGATGACAGGCAGCGCGTCCTCGACGACGGCGCGCGGGTCCGGCGCCAGCGTCGCCAGTTCGCGGGCGAACAGGCGACGCATGATCGGCTCTAGCGCATCGCCGAGCATCACCTCGCCAGCAAAGCCGGTATCCGGCAGCGCGGCGTTATGCAGGTGGTGGGCGAGACCGGCGACGAAGACGCGCCCGGGGTCGGAGGCTCGATCGGAGCCAAGGTGGTCATCGCCGAGCGCGATAAGGGCGCCGAGGACGGCGACGAGCAGGCAGTGGTCGCCGTGGCTCTCCGCCGGCTCCAAGGCGAGGCGCGGCTTGCCGGGGGAGGTTGCGCCGGCACGCGGCTGACGGATCAGCGCCGCCGCGAAATCCGGCGCGCGGCCGGCCGGCGTGATGACGCCGACGCTGTCGCGCAGCCTGTCGGCTACGGGCGCCGGCAGGGCGGCGGCGGCGTCATCGAAGCTGCGGCGCAGGATGTCGCGGCGCTGCGCCTCGTCGAGGCCGAGTGTCCGCAGCAATGCCGCGTCGATGCCGGCGAGGCGTGTTGCGACCAGCGCATCGGCGACGATGACCGGCCAGATCGTGGCGACCGGCTCGCCGGCGGCGATCCCGGCCCAGGCGCGAGCGAACAGTCGCTCGGCGACGCTTTGCGTCGTCGACTGGTCACGCATTCGCTTCAGCTCGGTCAGGTCGCGAGCGAGGCTGCCGAGCCGGTTCAGCCCGCCCGGCAACAGAGGCACGGCAAGCGCCGGCATCCGCTCAGCCGGCAGCGCCGAGCCAGTCCACCAGCAGCCGCTGCTGGCGGCCAAAGTCGTGCTCGGCGCGGTCGCCGTTGCGCACCATCGGCGACTTGAAGAACACCCCAAGCTGGGTCTGGGCGCCGCCCTCGCCGCGCTGGCGCGCGAGATCAAGGCAGCGGGCGATCTCGATCACCAGCGGCGCCGCAAGCACCGAATCCTTGCAGAGGAAGTTGATCTTGATCTGCATGCGCTGGCCGAGGAAGCCGGTGACGTCGATATTGTCCCAGGCTTCCTTGTTGTCGCCGCGCGGCCGGTAGTAGTGGATCTGCACCAGGTGATCCTCGACCTTGTAGCCGAGAATGTCGTCGATCACCCCGCCCTTGGTCGACAGCTTGGACTGCAGGCTCGCCGGATCCTCGAGCGCCTGGCCGTCACGGTTGCCGAGTATGTTGGTGGAGAACCAGCCATCGACATGCAGGTTGCGATCGCGCAGCGCCGGGGCGATCACCGTCTTGACGAAGGTCTGGCCGGTCTTGCCGTCCTTACCGGCAAGCGGCACGCCGCGGCTTTCGGCGAACTCGACCAGAGCCGGGATTTCGGCGCCGAGACTCGGGGTGAAGTTGCCGTAAGGCACGCCCTCGGCGATCGCGGCGTAGGCATAGAGCATGGCCGGGCTGATCGAGGGATCGTTGGCGGCGAGCGCGTCCTCGAACCGCTCGAGCGAGGCGAAGGCGCTGGTATCGGCGGGCCAGCTTTCCACCGAGGCCAGGTTGATCACCACCAGGCGCTCGACACCGGTGCGGCCGCGGAAGTTGCGCATGTCCTGGCGCAGTTGCTCGACGGCGCCGAGCAGCGAGTTGGTGGTGAAACGATTGTTGCCGTCGACGTTGCGGCAGAACGCGGTGCTGCCGGTCGCCGGCCACGGCTTGATCTGCGACAACGCTCCGCTGATCCCGGCGGCTTCCTCGCCGGACAGGACGCGGTGCGTCGCCAGCGCGGTTCCGAGGTCATCCGGGTTGAGATCCCACCCGGCGACCTCGATCGCCTCGTAAGGCACCAGGCCCGCACCATCGAACCTCGCGAGCGGCAGGCCGGTGCGGTCGGTCTCGCCCTGACGAATGCGCTCGATCCCGGCGGCCAGGGTTGAGGCAACGGCACCGCCAAGCCCAACGATCAGGACGCCGAGCCGTTCGGACCCGTCGGTCGAGAGATGCGCAGCCGCCATGTCCTGATTAGACCTCCGCTTGGGGGCGCAGACATGACCCTCGCGGCACCACTCGGTAAGATGCCGCTCGCAATTTCGTGTGCGGCTCGCGCTCTCAGCCGCGGGATGCGGCGTCCTCGTCGAGATCGTTGAGGACTTCCTCGGGCGCCGACTTGTCGAGCGTCTTGGCTTGCTCGATCAGGGTATCGGCGGCCTTTTCGTCGCCCTGGTTGAGCTTGTCGAGCGCCTGCTCGGTGAGGTCGAGCGCCTTTTCGTGCTTGTCGTCGGCCATGATCAGCTCCTCGTCTTCCAGGCGAAACAAGCCGGATGGCGGCCTATCGGTTGCGCCGACGTTTCGGGAAATTGTCGAGGGCGTCGTCTCGCTGCCGGCGGACGCTCACGTTGCGATGAGGCGGAGAGACCACCGTTCCCGGCCGCGTTGGCAGGTCGGCGCGCCGGCCCGACATAGAAGTCATGCCACGACCCTGGATCCCGAAGCGCGTGCTCGCGACGCCCGCCGCCCTCGCCTGGCCCGCCGGACGCGCGATGGTCGAGCGCGCGGCGGCGTTGGGCGCGGAGATCGTGCGCCTCCATAGCGACCGGCTGAGCGGCTTGCCGGACGCCTATCGCGACGCCAAGACGACGATGGCGGTGATCACCGCAAGCCCGAGCCGGCGTCGTCTGCAGCCGATCCCGCCGAGCGCCGACTGGCGGTTCGACCTTGCCGAGGGCTGCCCGGCGCACTGCTCGTATTGCTACCTCGCCGGCTCGCTCGCCGGGCCGCCGATCATCCGCGCCTACGCCAACCTGCCCGAGATACTGGCAGAGCTGCCGCCGGCGGTCGGGCACGGCGAGGTCACCTCCGCCTCGGTCGAACGCGCTGCGGAAGGCACGACGTTCGAGTGCTCCTGCTACACCGACCCGCTGGCGCTCGAGCACCTGACCGGACATCTCGCCGCCACGATCGCGCATTTCGGCCAGTGGCAGGCGCCGGTGCAGTTGCGCTTCACCACCAAGTTCGACGCCGTCCTGCCGTTGCTGAGGCTCGACCACGGCAAGCGGACGCGCATCCGCTTCTCGCTCAACGCTCTTGCCGCCGAGCGGCATGAGGGCGGCGCGCCGCGCATGGCGGCACGCATCGAGGCGCTGCGGCAGGTCGCCGCCGCGGGCTATCCCGTCGGGCTGACCGTGGCGCCGATCCTGCGCGTGCCGGACTGGGCGGCGGCCTATGACCGGCTGTTCGGCGACGTGGCGGCAGCGCTCGCCGACGTCTCGGCGCTCGACCTGACCGCCGAGCTGATCACCCATCGGTTCACGCCGAAATCCAAGCTGGTGCTGCAAGCGTGGTATCCCGGCAGCGCGCTCGAGATGGATGAGGCGCAGCGGGCAAAGAAGCTGACCAAGTTCGGCTCGGTAAAATGGGTGTTTCCGAGGAACGAGATGGCCGAGATGCGCGCTGTCATCGAAGCCTCGCTCAAGTTGCGGCTGCCGATGGCGCGGGTGTTATACTGGACGTGAGCGGCGGCGCGGTCCTCAGACCTGGCGCGGAGAGCGTGATCCGATGGACTCGCGGAAAGACTGGCCGACAGACTGGAAAGCCAACGGCGTCAGGGTCATACCAGGCGACCGGCTCGATCCGAACACCGCCCAGACGCCGGGCATGCAGCGGGCGGCGGCGATCAACCTGGCAAGGGTCGGCGCGCAAAAGCTGTGGGCCGGCACCGTCAGCATCGAGGCCGACGCCAAGACCGGCGCGCATCACCACGGCGCGCTCGAAAGCGTGATCTACGTGGTCCGCGGCCGCGCCAGGATGCGCTGGGGCGAGCGGCTGGAATACGTCGCCGAAGCCGGCCCCGGCGACTTCATCTTCGTTCCGCCCTACGTGCCGCACCAGGAGATCAACGCGTCGAGCGACGAGACGCTGGAATGCGTGCTGGTGCGCAGCGACAACGAGGCGGTCGTCGTCAATCTCGACATCACGCCGGTGGAGACGCCGGCATCGGTGCCGTGGGTTGACCCGATCCACCGCCCGCCAGGTCAGTCCGGGCACTAGGCAGGATACATTTTACGGCAGAAGATGACGACAGCACGGTGAGCTGGAGATCAGGGATACCAGGTGTTGGAGCTTGGCGCGTCTACGAGCCGACCTCGGTCCGCCAAGTGCCGCGTATTATGCCGCGACGCGAGCGTCGATGCGCTGCATGACTCGTGCGTTCAAGGCGTCGAGCGCGGTCCGGCCGACGACGATTTCGGAGGTGACAATCAGGAACGCGCCGCCGAGCAGTAATTCGGCGTGTTCGCACTCGGGCGCGGCGCGGCGGACGACCTCCTCCGCGCCGATGCCGAAGGCGCGGCGGCAGAGAATGTCGTCGAAGAAGCTGACCGGCGCGATCCGTTCCACGGTGTCGCGGCCGTCGCGGTTAGGGCCGCGTCCGCGATACAGGTCGACCCGCCGCGAATGGTCCTCTACCCAATCTTCCTGTCCGTTTTAAACGTGGCGCGATATGCCCCTATTATCTCGATGAGCCTGGGCATTGTGTCGCGGCAGAAGATGGCGCAATCGACCTTTTCCGGATCGATTCCCAAAGTCAGGAAGTCGTCGGACATTGCCGTGTCTTCAGCCAGATAACTCGGGACGCGGTCCGTATAGATTACCTGGCCGCCAAGCCCGTCCACGAGCACGTCCGTGAAAATCAGCGTCGCAGATTCGTCCCCGGTGTCGAATAGCGCCTCGGATGCCGATTTGCCGCCCGCCCAGAAGCCTGGGAGATGGACAAATTGTTCGAGGAAGCGGGCATTGATCTTTTCTTTAGTCTCCTCCATCGTTGCCCTACGCCGAATGTCGAGATGAACAGCCAAGTGAACCTCCGGAACCTGCGGTGACGTTCGCTACTGAACAATCGGTCGGACTGCGACTGGCAGGTTTTCGATGATCAGCCGTCGAATTACGGCAAGTGCCTTGCCCTGCTCTGCCGCGTTCGGTACGTTGATCATCCCCTCACAGCCAGGATTTTGACTCAACGCCCGGCCGTTGCAGGGCGCAACCAGCGCGGCGTCGGCCGGGTCCAGCACGGCATGGGTGCCTACCAGGCTTGCGATCACCCC
>CAXTSD010000162.1:0-6077 GCA_964246775.1 uncultured Acetobacteraceae bacterium
GCATTGGGCGGGCCCCCGGGCGCCGGACCGCGTCTCGTGCCCGGGGGTGGCGAGGATCAGGCGGTGGGCGCCGGCGCCGGCGACGCTGATCGAGGCGCCCGAGCCGCCGAACACCGTCGCCGCCGCGCTGCCGGTGTTGACCAGGCCGAGCAACGGCCCACCGGCGACGTAGGTTAGCGCTTTGCTGCCGGCGAAAACCTCGCTCGCCCCGCCGGTCGCGTAGATGGTGTCGGTGCCGGACGAGCCGAAGATCGTGTCGTTGCCGCCGGAGACGACCGCGTTGGCGCCGCTGCCGAGGCCGACGAGGTTGGTGCCGCCGGTCGTCGCCACGGTGTCGTTGCCGTTGCCGGCATAGACCGCGTTGCTGCCCGCCGACGCGCCGACGAAGTAGTTGCCGGCGTTGGCGGCGCCGATCACGCTGTTGGTGCCGCCGGTGAGGGCGATGTCGCCGGTGCCGGCGGCGCCGCCGTAATAGGTCATCCCCTGAGCGCCGCCCACCACCGCCTCGAACTGGCTGGCGGCGCCGTTGATCGTCGCGGGCGCGGTCGCGGTGTCGATCACGAAGGCATAGCCGGGCAGCGCCGCGTTGTTCGCAGCGCCGGCGAACTGGATGCCGGTCTGGTTGGCGGCGGGGCTCGGTGCTGCGACCGTCGGGTCATAGCCGGCGATCGCCGCGTTGCCGACCACCGCGTCGTTGGCGGCGACGTTGAGCAGCGAGCCGGCGAGGGTGTTCGGCGCTGCCGTCGTGTCGTTCAGCCCGCCGGCGGCTTCGCCGTACAGTATCACCGCCTGGCCAAGCAGTTGCTCTGCCGTCGGCAGCGCCGCCGTCGCCAGCGCGACCAGCGCCGGCGAGGAGCCGGTGGTCGATTCCGTCTCCAGGGCGCCGATCGCCTGCTGGTAGTTGCCGATCGCGTAGCTCGCGGCCTGGCTGTCGAAGGCGGTGCCGGAGAGCGAGTTGAGGGTGCTGATCTGCGCCGTGCTGGCCGGGGTGAGCGCGCTCGGCACGGTGGCGCCGAGGGCGTTGGCGAGCGACGCGACATCGGCGTTGAGCGGCGCGTCGTTCGCGGCCTGCCAGGCGCCGTAGACCTGCGAGTTGAGCAAGCCGTAGCGGCCGGTCCCGGAGTTGCCCTCGTCGACGCCGGTCGTCGCCGCGTTGTAGGCGAGGTTGATGAAGCTCTGGTCCTGCGCGCTCAGCGTGCCGATGGCGGCGAGCGGCGGCGCGGCGGGGTAGCTGGTCGGGAAGCCGACCGCCGGGGCGGCGCCGCCCTCCAGCAACTGGCTCGCCGTCTGCAATTCGTGCAGATGGTCCTGGATGATCGGCTGCTCGGCGGTGGCGAGCGTCGTGACCAGCGGGTTGGTGCCGCTCGCGATGTAGCTGGCATGCGAGTCAAGGCTCGCCTGGTGGCCCATCGTGTCGCTCGTCAGGTACATCGCGTCGAACGCGGCCCCGGTCAGCGGCTTGAGCGCGGCGATCATCGCCGCCTGCGTCGGGTCGAGGTTCTGGCTGACCGGATCGGCGACGGCGGGGTTGGCGGCGACGGCGTTCAACGAGCCCTGCAGGAAGGTGTGCTGGGTCGAGAACCAGCGGCCGAGCTGCGCCACCGCGGCGTTGCCGGACTGGTTTTCGGCGAGCAGCCCCGCCTGGGTCTCGGTCTCGTTCGATTGGCCGTCCGCCTGAAGGAAGGCATCGGTCGTTGCATCAACCATGGGTTCGACTCTTTCCTGACGCGACAAGCCGCCGCCGACCGACGGCCGGGGCGCGGCTTGTTCCTGCAGGCGCAACAATGCGGCGGCTTCAACAAGGCTCCGACACAAAGCGGTCATCAAGGCAACAAAATGTAACATTTGTTAGGCGGGCGGCGAGCCTCCCCGCCGGCTAGAGCACGATCGGATCAGGTTGAAGCAACCTGACCCGATGAACGTGCTCTCTCTAGCCTGTCAGATCACCGTCACCGCGCCGCTCGACGGCTGGCGGTGGCGCTGCCGGAACGCCGGAGCTAGATCCATCTGCAAGGGCCGGCGGCTGGCGCCGGTCGAGGAGGAGTAACCCCGATGCCTGTCACGATCGCCCGTCTGCCGATCCTCGCGCTCGCCACCGCCTGCGGCCTCGCCGCGCCGCTCGCCGCGCACGCCGCCGACGCCGAGAAGCCGTATAGCCACGTCGACAAGAAGAACGACGCCGGCAACAACACCGGCGACAGCTCGGTCGACAAGCTCAATGCCGGCCAGCTCGACGAGAACCAGCCGCGCGGCTCGAAGAGCGACGGCTTCGACCGCAACGGCCAGTCCGCCAACAGCTACAAGCCCAAGGATTAGTGCCCGCGCGTCGATCGGCCACGCCGAGAGCTCACGCGGTGCCGGCCGGTGCCAGCAGCGCCTCCTGCGTCATCGTGGCGACGAGGCTGCCGTCACGGCTGAACAGCCGCCCCTGGCTCAGCGTGCGCCCGGCGCCGGTCCAGAGATTTTCCATCTGGTAGAGCAGCCACTCATCGGGCCGCGCCGGCGCGTGCAGCCAGAGCGAATGGTTGAGGCTGGTGACGCGCCATCGGTCGAGGTCAGGCACGTCGATCGGCGTCGCCCGGTAGGTGCTGACCAGCCACCAATCCGACAGATAGGCGATCGCGCAGGCGTGCTGCGGCGGGGCCAGCCCGGCCGTGCCCGGCAGGCGCACCCAGACGAGGTGGCCGGGCGGGCCGGGGCCGCCGAACAGCACGCGTTTCGCATCGACGAACCGCGCCTCGATGGCCGGAAACGTCGTCAGCCGTCGGCGCGCCAGCCAGGACAGCGAGTGGCCGTAGCGGGCGAGCAGGGCGGCCGCGTCATCCAGCGCCTCGGGCGCCGGCACGTCCGGCGGCGGCGCTGTCCAGGTGGGGCCGGTCAGCTCGGCGCTGAACGAGATCTGCGCCCGCACGATGCTGCGGCCATCCTGCTTCGCATCGACGATGCGGGTGGCGAACCGTCGGCCCTCGCGCGTGCGCTCGACCTCGTAGCGTACCACCGCCTCGGTGCTGCCGCTGCGCAGGAACTGCGCCTGCAGGGCGTGCGGCGCCTTGTCGTCGACCGTGCGCTGCGCCGCTTCCATCGCCTGGCACAGCGCCATGCCGCCGTAGAGCGCGCCGCCGGTGTTCGGCTGGTGGCGCAGGTTGACGAAGCTGTCCGGCCGGTCGCCGGCGGCGAGCGCCAGGAAGTCGGCGAACGCGCCGTCCTGCCATTCCGACGAGCCCTCGGACGAGCCCTGGGAGACGCGAGGCGAGGAGGCCGCCATCAGCGGCCGGCATAGCCGAGCGGCGGCGCGGTGATCATCGACAGCAGCTCGCGACGGGTGTCCGGGTTGTCGCGAAACGCGCCGAGCATGCGGCTGGTCACCATGCCGACGCCGCTCTTGTGCACGCCGCGCGTCGACATGCACTGGTGCGACGCCTCGATCACCACCGCGGTGCCGCGCGGCTGCAGCACGGCGTTGATCGTGTCGGCGATCTGCACCGTCAGCTTCTCCTGAATCTGCAGGCGTTTCGCATAGGCGTCGACCACCCGGGCGAGCTTGCTGATGCCGACCACGCGGCGCCGCGGCAGGTAGGCGACGTGGGCGCGGCCGATGATCGGCACCATGTGGTGCTCGCAATAGCTCTCGAGCCTGATGTCGCGCAGCAGCACGATCTCGTCGTAGCCCTCGACCTCGGCGAAGGTGCGCTCGAGCAGCGCCACGGGGTCGACATGGTAGCCGGCGAACAGCTCCGCATAGGCGCGGGCGACCCGGTCCGGCGTGTCGCGCAGCCCCTCGCGGTCCGGGTCGTCGCCGGCCCACAACACCAGCGTGCGTACCGCGGCGCGCACCTCGGCCAGGCTCGGCGTGGTCAGGCCGCCGGGATGCGGCGCGTGTGGCGACACGTCGCGCTCGGGGTCGTCGTGCTCGGGTATGCTGCGCGGCACGCTGTCGGGTGGGCTCACTCAGCTCTCCTACACGTTCGCCTGCGCCTCGTCGGGCGGCGCGTCGTCGGGCCTGTAGTAGAACGCCGCGCAGCGTTCGGCGAGGACGCCGGGCCGGATGCGGACGTCGTCGCGCCAGGCATTGTCGATGATGTCGCCGACGCCGATGTCGCGGTCCTCAAAATACATCCGGTGCACCTGCGAGCGCGTCGCGCCATAGACGATCGTCGTGATGCTGGCCCAGATGCTGGCCATCGCGCACATGCCGCAGGGCTGCAGCGTCGAATACAGCGTCGACCCGCGCAGGTCGTCGCGGCCGAGGGCGGCGCAGGCGCGGCGCATGGCGACGATCTCGGCATGCGCGGTCGGGTCGTGAGTGAGACCGACCTCGTTATGCGCGGCGCCGACGACCTGCCCATCAAGCACGATCACGCAGCCGATCGGCGAGGTGCCCGGCCGGTCGGCGGCGGCCTCGGCGAGGGAGATGGCGCGCGCCATGAACGCCTCGTCGACAGCCTGCTGGTCCGTCACCGGCGGACTCACCAGTTTGGCCACAGGCCGGGGGTCGCGATCTCGAGCGAGTGCCCGTCCGGGTCGCGGAAGTAGAGGCTGGTGCCGCCGCGCGGCCAGGTGACCCGGCTTTCCAACGCGATGGCGTGCGCGGCAAGCTGCGCCTCCCAGGCGGCGAGCTCGCCCCAGGGCATGGCGAAGCACAGGTGCTGGCGGCCGTGCGCGTCGTGCGGCGGGATGTCGCCGGTTGGCGTCTTCGTCGGCTCGGTCGAGGCGCCGCGCCGGAACAGCAGCAGCACGATGCTGCCCGGCACGCCGAGGCCGCACATCCGCTCGTCGCGCAGAAACCGCGGCAGGCCGAGCACCCGGGCGTAGAACGCCTCCGAGCGGTCGAGATCGTCGACATAGAGCGCGCTCTCCAGCAGGTGGCTGAGTCGCGGCGTCGTCGGGTCGGGTTCGGCCATGCTGGGCTCCGGGCGGCTGCGGCGGTGAGGTCTTGGTTAACGTCGCGCCGCGACATCCGGTGCATGCCATCGGCGCCGCGTCGGTCCGCGCGCCCGAGGTCCGGCTGGCGGCGCCGGACCCCTTGTGACCGGGGCACCCGGCGGCTATAAGCCCGCCTCCCAAGGCAAGGCGGGGCCATAGCTCAGTTGGGAGAGCGCCTGAATGGCATTCAGGAGGTCGTCGGTTCGATCCCGATTGGCTCCACCAATCTTCTGCCGGCCAGCTCTCCTCTTGCCAGTATGTCGTTTTGCCAGTGCGTCGTTCCGGGATAGAACAGGCGCCATGCACATGCTCGGCACGCTCGACAGCCTGCTGAGCAGATACGGCTACGGTCTCGTCGGCGTCGTCATCATGCTCGAGAGCATGGGCCTGCCGCTGCCCGGCGAGAGCCTGATGATCGGCTCGGCGCTATACTGTGCGACGACTGGCAGGCTCGACATCTGGGTGCTGCTGCTGGTGGCGACGGCGGGCGCCGTCATCGGCGACAATCTCGGCTACCTGATCGGCCGCTCCGTCGGCAGCCGCGTGCTGGTGCGCTATGGCCGGCATGTCGGCCTGACCGAAAGCCGGATGACGCTCGGCCGCTACCTGTTCCAGCGCTACGGCGCCTACGTCGTCTATCTCGGCCGCTTCATCGTGCTGCTGCGCACCCTGGCGGCGCTGCTGGCCGGGGCGAGCCACATGGACTGGAAGCGCTTCCTGCTGTTCAACGCCCTCGGCGGCGCCAGCTGGTGCCTGCTCTATGGCGGCGGCGCGTATGCGCTCGGCAACGAGGCGAAGCGCCTGAGCGGACCGCTCGGCATCGGCCTCGGCGTGCTGACCGCGATTGCCTTGGTCACGCTGTTGCTGTTTGTAAAGCGCAACGAGAGGCGGCTCACGCGGCAGGCCGAGCAGGCGACCGGCGTGTCGGCGAAGGGGTAAGGCGATGCGCGGGGGTCGATGGGCGGTGCTGGGCGCGGTGTGGCTGGCCGCGGCGGGCCCGGCGGTGCGGACGGTCGTGCTGACCCAGCAACCCGGCTCGCCGCTCGACGCGACCGCCCGGCAACTGGTCGCGACCGACCTGCACGACGCGGCGACGCATGGCGACACGCCGGTGCTGCTGGTCGGCTCGGCGCCGCTCGCGACCGGGCCCGCCG
>CAXTSD010000163.1:0-6043 GCA_964246775.1 uncultured Acetobacteraceae bacterium
CGGATGACGTGACGCCCATGCCCGACATCATCCCGCCGGCCTCGCCGAACGCCGCGGCGCGGGCCGCGGCGGCGCGGACCGTGTTGCCGCGCGCGCGCATACCGGCGGCCGAGGCGCCGCGGGCGGAAGGCACGCTCGGCCTGCTCGTCGGCGTCGTCGTCGTCGCCGCGCTCTATCTCGGGCGCGAGGTGCTGGTGCCGATCACGCTCGCGGTGCTGCTGAGCTTCGTGCTCGCGCCGCTGGTCAACTTCCTGCGCCGCATCCACCTGCCGAGGGTGATCGCCGTACTCGCCTCGGTGGTCGCGGCACTCGGCATCATCCTGATCCTCGGCGGCCTGATCGGCACCCAGGTCGCCTCGCTCGCCAACGACCTGCCGCGCTACCAGTCGACGATCGAGCACAAGATCGGCTCGGTGCGCGGCTTCGCCACCAGCACGATGGACGAGCTCACCCGCCGGATCGGCCGCGAGGTGCACAGCAGTTCGCCGAGCGTCGCGGCGCCGACCCGCGCCCCTGGCGAGCAGAAGCCGATGCCGGTCGAGGTGCAGCAACCGACGCCGACGCCGCTCGCCCTGGTGCAGCGATTTCTCGCCCCGATCCTGAGCCCGCTCGAGACCATCGGCGTCGTCTTCATCGTCGCGATCTTCATCCTGCTGCAGCAGGACGACCTGCGCGACCGGCTGATCCGGCTGTTCGGCTCCAACGACCTGCACCGCACCACCGTCGCGCTGGACGACGCCGCGCACCGCCTGTCGCGCTACTTCCTGACCCAGCTCGGCGTCAACACCGCCTTCGGCCTCATCATCGGCACCGGGCTGTTCTTCATCGGCGTGCCGAGCCCGATCTTGTGGGGCGTGCTCGGCACCCTGCTGCGCTTCGTGCCCTATGTCGGCTCGATCATCGCCGCCGTGCTGCCGGTCGCCCTCGGCGCCGCAGTCGATCCCGGCTGGGCGATGGCGATCGAGGCGGCGGCGCTGTTCCTCGTCGTCGAGGCGACGATGGGCCAGGTCGTCGAGCCGCTGCTCTACGGCCACTCCACCGGCCTGTCGCCGGTCGCCGTCATCGTCGTCGCCATCTTCTGGTCGTGGATCTGGGGGCCGATCGGGCTGATCCTGTCGACGCCGCTCACCCTCTGCCTCGTCGTACTCGGCCGCCACGTCGACCGGCTCGAGTTCCTCGACGTGCTGCTCGGCGACCGCCCGGCGCTGACCCCGATCGAGAACTTCTACCAGCGCACCCTGGCCGGCGACGAGGACGAGATCATGCAGCAGGCCGAGACGCTGCTGCGCACCCGCTCGCTGTCCTCCTACTACGACGACGTGGCGCTCAAGGCGCTGCAGCTCGCCGCCGCCGACGTGCAGCGCGGCGTGCTGTCGACAGGCGAGGTCGAGCGGATCAACGGCGCGATCCAGGACCTGATCGCGAACCTCGACGCGCATGACGACGTGAACCCGTCGCCGCCCGGCCACGAGGTCGAGGTCGCCGGCTACGCGCGCGAGGACCGCAAGGTCGCGAGCAGCCCGGCGCCCGATGCCGCGGCGTTGCCGAAAGCCGAGCTGCCGGCATCCTGGCAGGGCGACGGCGCCGTGCTCTGCGTCTCAGGGCGCGGCCCGCTCGACGAGGCCGCCTCCGCCATGCTCGCCCAGTTGTTGCACAAGCACGGCCTCGGCGCCCGCGTCGCCCCGCACGGCAGCGTCAGCCGCACCGGGGTCGAGCCGCTCGCCATGGCGCGCGGCGCGATGATCTGCGTCTCGTACCTCGAGGTCAGCGGCAGCCAGACCAGCCTGCGCTACCTGATCCGCCGGCTGCGCCAGCGCGCGCCCGGCGTGCCGCTGCTGATCGGGCTGTGGCCGGCGCAGGACGAGTTCCTGTCCGACACCGGCCAACAGGCGCAGATCGGCGCCGACTACTACGTCGCCTCGCTGCACGACGCCGTGCTCGCCTGCGTCTCGGCCTCGCAGCACTCCTCCCAGGTCGCGGCGTAGAGCGCCGCCTACTTCGCCGCCGTCCCCGCCGCCCGGTTAAGCTCGTCGGCGATCCGGTCGGCGTGGTAGATCCTGGTCAGCGCCTCGCGCAGCCCCGTCGCGTCCACCGCCACCGCACGGTTGACCGCGGCGTCGAACCCGTAATCCGAGCCGAGGCTCTGGATGTTGCCGTCGAAGATCAGGCCGACGGCGCGGCCCGATTTGTCGATCACCGGCGAGCCGGAGTTGCCGCCGATGATGTCGGTGGTGCTGGCGAAATCAAGGTGCGTGTCGGGCGGGATCGCGCGCCTCGCGGCGAGCCACGAGTCCGGCAGCTTGAACGGGTAGGCGCCGGTCTGCCTGGCGAACGCGCCGCCATAGGTGGTGAACGGCGGTATCGGCTTGCCGTCGATCACGTAGCCCTTGACCGTGCCGTAGGTGAGGCGCGCGGTGAACGTCGCGTCCGGGTAGGTCGAGGTGCCCTCGAGCTTGAAGCGCGCGGCGGCGATCTTCGTCGTGTTGCTGGTGATCGGGCCCTCGACATTGGTCTCATAGTCGTGGCGCACGGCGCGGGCCGGCGGGTCGAGGCGGCGTACGAAGGCGATCAGCGGGTCGTCCGACACCGCGGCGAGCGCCGCCGCGCCGCCATCGAGCAGGCGCTGGCGTTGCCCGACGTCGAACAGCCTGGTGCCGTGCACGATCTGCTCGGCGAGTTGCTGCGGCGAGCTGTCGCCGAGCAGCTGGCGGACCACCGGGTCGTCGGCGGTCAGCTCCTCGCGCATCTTCTCGAACAGCCAGGTGAGCTTGATGATCTCGAGCGCGGGGTAGAGCGGCGCCGGCGACAGCACGAATTGGCGCAACGCCGGCTGGCTCGCCTCGGTGTAGCCGAGCAGGCGCTGGCCGTTTGGCTTGGCCGCCTCCTCGGGGTTGCGCACGATGCGGATCGCGTCGGCGAGCAGGTCCGAGCTGCGGTTCGGCAGCCGCTCCAGCACCTGGTAGCGGGTGAAGATCGTGCGCTCATGCGCGACCGCGGCGTCGATCGCGCCCCAGGCGCCGCCGGTGCTCGCCTTGAGGTCCGGGTCGGCGTCGACGCGGGCGCGGAACGCGGCCTCCTGGTCGGCCTTCTGGCGGATCAGCGTGCCGTCGACGAGCGCCTTTTCCATGCCGCGTATCGCCTTCAGGCTGTTCTCGTCGAAGAACAGGTCGGACAGCGCGATGCGCTCGCGCTCGCCGCCCTCCTGCTGCATCAGCAGGAAGACGCCGCGTAGCTCGGAGAGCTTCTGGACCAGGAACGGCAGCGCGACGTCGCGGTCGAACTCGAGTTCGGAGACGGTGTCGAGACGCGAGGTGCGGCCAGGATTGCCGGAGACGAACACCAGCTCGTCGGGCGCCGCCGGGGTCGTGCGCAGCGGAAAGAAGTCGGGCGAGGCGAGCGGGTGGCCGTGGTCGTAGACGCGCACGAAGGCGGCGTCGACGGCGTAGCGCGGGTAGCTGAAATTGTCGGGGTCGCCGCCGAAATTTGCCGCCGCGTCCTCGGGCGACCAGACCAGGCGCAAATCCTGATAGCGATGGTAGCGATACAGGTTGTAGATGCCGCCGTTATAGAGCGAGACCACCTCGCAGCGCGTCGCCGGGTCGTGGCCGCAGGTCTCCTCGGCGGCGGTGATCGCGGCGCGCTCGGCGTCGCGGAACTTGTCCGCGGCCAGGTCCTTGGTCGCGTCGTGGATCTGCCTGGTGACGTCGGTGATGGCGACGAGCTGGTTCGCCTCGAGCGCCGGGCAACGCCGCTCCTCGGCCTCGGTCTTGGCGAGGAAACCCTCCTTGACGTAGTCGTGCGCGGCGGTCGACAGCCCGTCGGTGCACTCGCGCGCACAGTGATGGTTGGTCATCACCAGGCCGCTTGCGGAGACGAAGCTCGCCGAGCAGCCCTGCGCGAGCCGGACCGAGGCCAGCCTCGCGTGGTCGAGCCAGGCCTGGTCGGGGGCGAAGCCGTAGCTCTTCTGCACCCTGTCGGCGGGAAAGCCGTTGAACGTCCACATGCCCTCGTCGGCCCGGGCGACAGCGGGCAACAGGCACAGCGACGTGGCGGCGAGCACGGATAAGCGCAGGTTACGGGTCATCGACGGCAGCGATCCTCGTGTTTGAGCAAGCAAGGCCTGCTTTTTTGAAAAAAAGCAGCAAAAAACTTTTGTTTATTAATAAAAAGCTTTTTGGTTCTTTTTCTCGAAAAAGAACTGCTTTCTTTTTGATCAACCAGGCAACTCAATAGGCTTGAGCTCCTCGAAGCGATCGCCAGGCCCCGGATTAGCCGGGCTGCTACCACCGCCGAGCTGGTGCGTCACCCCCCAGACCGCGTTCAGCGCCGTCGTCACCGCGCCCTCCGCCCAGGCCGGCGTCCAGGATATGCCGTCGCCGGCGAGGAACAGGCCGCGATGCGCGGACGCCATGCCGTCCTGCATGAACTGGCAGAACATCCGGCGATTGTAGCGGTAGTGCCCAGGCAGCGCGCCCTTGAAGGCGCCGAGGAAGTTCGGGTCGCTCTCCCAGGAGACGGTGATCGGGTTGCCGATGATGTGCGAGGCGATGTCGATTTCGGGGTAGACGTGGCGCAGCGCCTTCAGCATCAGCTCCACCCGCTGGTCGACCGGCAGCGGCAGCACCTTCAGCGCGTCGCTCATCCAGGAATATGACAGGCAGATCACCGCTGGCTGGTCGTCGCCGCTGTCGAACAGGTAGGTGCCGCGGGTGATGCGGTCGGTCAGCGTCATGCTCATCAGGTGCCGCCCGGTCACCGGATGGCGCTGCTTCCAGAACGGCCGGTCGACCATGACGAAGGTCTTGCTGCTCTGCATGTAGCGCGTGCGGTCAAGCGCCATCCACATCTCGTGGCTGAACAGCGCCTCATCGACGCGTACATGCGTGGTCAGCAGCCAGGACTGGCAGGTGACGACGACCGCCGGATAGCGCCGCACCGCGCCCCAGCGATCGGTGAGCGCGAGCGCGCCGTCAGCTTCGCGCGCGATGCGGGTGACGCCTGGCCGCGGCGCGCCCTGGTGCAGGCTGGCGAGCGAGGTGCCTGCCGGCCAGTGCACGCAGTCCGGGCTCGCCGCCCACAGCCGTCGCGGCAGCTGTTCGGCGCCGCCGACCACGAGGTGCTGGTTCTCGTCGAGGTTGGTGCAGGCGACGCGCAGTATTTCGAGCATCGAGTTCGGGAAGTCGCTGTCCCAGCCGCCGGTGCCGAAACCGACTTGGCCGAACACCTCGCGGTGGCGGAAGCTGTGGCGCTGGAAGGCGCGCGAGCTGGCGACGAAGTCATAGAAGGTGCGCTCGTCCCAGACCGGCACCAGCGCGTTCCAGATCCGCTTGAGCGTCAGGACGTCGCGCGAGCGGATCGCCCGCTGCAGCGCGGTGAACGAGGCACCGTCCTCGAGCGCGTCGTGCCAGGCGTCCGATATCTCGCGCAGCAGGGTCGGCAGCGCCTCGGCGCGCTCGACATAGATCTGCTCGCCCTCGAGGTCGATCAGCGTGCTCGGCGTCGCCGCGTTCAGCGGGTTCGGAAACGGCTCGGTGCGCAGCCGCGATACTTGCAGATAGTGGTTGAACGCGCTCGCCGAGCGGGGAAACCGCATGCCGCCGAGCTCGGCAATCAGCCCGCTGCCGCCGTCGAACGGCTCGGAGCGCAGCCGGCCGCCCAGCCGCCCGGCTTCGTAGACCACCGGCCGCAAGCCGAGCCGCATCAGCTCGTAGGCGGCCACCATGCCGGCCAGCCCGCCGCCGACGACGGCGACCGCCTCGCCGCGGCGGGCTTCGGGCAGGCTGCCGAGGCCGGCCGGATGGGCGAGCCAGTCGTCATAGGCGAACGGGAAATCCGGCCCGAAGGTGGTGACCGGCGGCTCGCCCGGCTGGTCCTGGTGCAACACGCTCATCGGGCCAAGCTGGGCACGCGCACCGGCGCTCGGCAACCCCGCCTGGAGTGACGCCATTTCAGGCGCTGCTGCTCTAACAAGCTATTGAAAAAAGGGGCGGGGGGGGGCCGCGGCCCCGGGGGGGGGGGGGGGGGGGGGGCGGCGCCGACGAGG
>CAXTSD010000164.1:0-6039 GCA_964246775.1 uncultured Acetobacteraceae bacterium
CCTCGCGTCGCTCAAACACCATTCCCGATTCTACCCTTAGGGAAACCGCTCTAGAACGCCGCGTCCGGCTGCCGCACTAGTGGATAAATCTGACGGAACAATTGGTCAGATTTATCCACTAGCCATTGTTTTAATTGCCGATTCATCCGACGCTTGGACATCAAGCGTCGGGATCGGACCACTAGCGGCAGCCGGGTCACGCGGTTATGGGTTCGACGGCGTCTGCGGCAAACCAGCCACGTTCGCGTTTGGCAGGCCGACGAAGCGGTAGACGAACGGCGACCCCACCCCGTAGGTGTAGTTGTAGTAGCCGCCCGGCTTGGTGTTGCGCACCACGCCGTTGTAGCCGGGAATACCCTGGTGGTAGGCGGTGTTGGCGGCGCCGCCGAGCACCGCCTGCTTGGTCGCCAGATTGTAGATGTAGTTGTTCAGATTGCCCTGCCTGCCTTTCTGCTCAACCAGCAGCGCGACGACGCTGGCGAATTCGGGCGAACTCACCGAGGTGCCGATCACGCCATAGAATTTGCCGCCCAAGGCGATGATGACGTAGCTGCGGTCGGTGTTGCCGGCGCCGTTCTTCGCCGTGTCGCCGCCGTTGCACGGCAGCTTGCTCAGCCCGGACGGGCAGCCGCCGACCTGCATGCCGATATCGGGCAGGGTGCGCATCGTCGAGCCGGTATTGGTGAACTGCTGGTAGGCCGGCGAGGCAAACAACGTGCTCGGGCCGCCGCCGGCGCCCCAGGAACCGCCGCTCACCTTGGTGCCGAGGCCGTAGATGTCATACGGAATTTCGGGATCGCTGTAGGCGTTCTCCTTCACGTATTTCGAGTTGAGCGAGGGCGGCGCCGAAGTGGTGACGACGTTGCCGCCGCCGACCGCCGTCACGTTGGGAAAGGCGGCCGGCGTGCCGACGCTCGGGATGAACTTGGCGTTCTGCCCGGACAGATACTGCGCCTGCGGACATTCGAGCCCCGCCTCGTCGCCGGAGCTGGCGAGGAAGGTGATGCCCTGCGCGTTGCCTTGCTGGAACAGCTCGTTATAGACGTTCAGAATGCCGCTCTCGTCGACGCCGCCGTTATAGGCGGCGCTGTAGGCGAGCTCGCAGCCGCCGAACGACGACGAGACGACGTCGACGCTGTTGTCCTCGTCGATCGCCGTATAGCCGGCGATGATCGACTCGTCGCTCAGATCGGGGATGTTGTAGAGCACGGCGTGCGCGCCTGGCGCGCCGGTGAGCAGCTCCTGGACGTCGAGCGAGGCCTCGAAGCTGTCCGGGTTATTGACGGCATCGAACGCCGCGCCGCCGGACACCGTGCGCCGCTTGTAGAGCACCGGGTCCGGCAGGCCGGTCGTCTTGCTGAAGTTCTCGTGGTCGAAGATCAGGTTGGAATCGCTGTCCAGCACGTCGCTGCCGATCAGCGTTGCAATCGTCGCGCCGGTGCCGTCGAGCCGCTGCTGCTTGCCGCTGGTGAGCGCGGTGATCATCGTCGTGTAGGCCGGGTAGCTGTACGCCTGCTTCAGGTCGTCATACCAGTAGCCGCCGGTCGGCGTGGTGCGGTTGCTCGGGTTCTGGTCCGGCAGCTTGAAATAGTGCGCCATCGTATGCACGCGCGGCGCCGAGGCGGAAAACGCGGGGACCATCGCGCCGGCGGCGGCGAGCGAGGCCGGCAGCGTCATCTTCGACAGGCTGACCGTATGCTGCTTGCCGTTCGGCATCGCCATCGTGCCGAGCCTGGTTGCGAACACTTGGCCGACGGCAGCCGCGGCGCCGCTGACATGCAGGCTGCGCGAGTTGATCGTGACCGCCAGCCCCTGCTTGCCGAGCTCGTCCGCCAACGCCTGCTTCACCGACGCATCGGCGCCGAAGCGGCTGCCGAACTCCGCCGGCGTCAGCCATTTGTGGTAGTCGGGCGAGGACGGGTCCTGCTGGCGCTGCAACAGCGCGGCAAGTCCCGCCGTATCGTGCAACGGCAGCATGACGTCGAACTGCACCGCGGCCTTGCTCGGCAGCGCATCGACGGTTGCGGCGAGAGCGGCGGCGGCCGGCACCAAGCTGCAGAGAGCGGTCGTCAAGGCGAGAAATGGCTTGCGCATGGTCGTCCTTGGGTTGTTCCAGCACCACCAGAGCACGGCCTATGCCAATTGCGTGATAAAAATTCTAAGCGACGGCTAATATTCCATCGTCCGGCAATCGATAGGCGCCGTAGCAATCTAGAGTTGTGTACTTTGTACGAACGTAACTTTCCCTCAACCAAATCTACTTTAAGTTGTTGTTGGTCCGAAAGTGTTTCGCTTTTCGGTTGAGTCACTTCAGAGCCGCGTCGCATCGTCAGCCGCACGCCACCGCGCAGTAGCGTGATCTTTGGGCGACTGCACAGCGCCAAGGCAGCAGGCCCGCGTGCCCGCCTCGCGTGCCTGTCTCAGCCGTCGGCGGGCGCCGCCTTGCGGCGGCGTTGGTGCCACGCCTCCATAAGTTGCAGCACGGTCGCCGCCGTCTCCTCGATCGAGCGCCTTGTCACGTCGATCACCGGCCAGCCACGCCGCGTGCACAGCCGCCGGGCCCAGAGCAGTTCCGCTTTCACCGCCTCGCCATCGATGTAGTCGCCGCTTTCACGCCGGATGATGCCGGTGCCCTGACCGGTGGCGATCAGCTTGAGGCGGTGGCGCCTGATCTCGATCAGCGCGGCGGCGTCGATCGCGAGGCCGATGACC
Source organism: uncultured Acetobacteraceae bacterium (assembly GCA_964246775.1). Taxonomy (GTDB): domain Bacteria; phylum Pseudomonadota; class Alphaproteobacteria; order Acetobacterales; family Acetobacteraceae; genus CAXMMR01. Next base: position 2,713 of record CAXTSD010000164.1, read on the forward strand.
GGACAGACCGGGGCTTCAAGGCCGGGCGGGTCGGGCGTGCCGGGAACCAGCGGCACGTTGGCGGCCTTGATGCCGCGGTTGGCGAGATAAAACGAGGTCGGGGTCTTCGACGAGCGCGAGACGCCGACGAGGCAGACATCGGCCTCGGCGATGCCGGCCTGCGCCTGCCCGTCGTCGTGGGCGAGGACGAAGTGCATGGCGTCGATGCGCCTGAAGTAGTCGGCGTCGAGCACGTATTGGCGGCCGGGCCGGTTGGTCGCCTGCTCGCCGAGCTGCTCCTGCAACAGGGAGAGCACCGGGTCGAGCACGTTGACGACGGTGACGCCGAGTCGGGCGCAGGTGCTCTCGAGGTCGTTGCGCAGCGCCTTGTCGACGACGGTGGAGAGCACCGGGCCGGGCTCCGCCTCGATGCCTTCAAGCACGCGGTGCAGCTGGAAGCGCGTCCTGATCAGGCTCCAGCGGTGATACAGGATGCGCACGTGCTCGAACTGCGAGACGGTGGCCCTGGCGATCGAGTTCAGCGTCTCGCCGGTCGCGTCCGAGACCAGATGCAGGTTGACGCGCGTATCGCCCAGGCTGTCGATCATCTTGTATCGCTCATCATGCGAGGATAGCGGGGATAAGCCGGGCTTGGCGCCCCTAGCCGCGGCGCCGGCGGCGGGCTGGGGGGTCAAGTGGGGGTTGCCGCGGGGCGGGGGGGCGACGGCGGCGGCATGCGGGGACAAGTGACGGCTTGGGTGGGCAACGGGACTGCGCGCGACCGGCCTCGCCCGCAATCCGGACGGGTCTGGAACGGCGGCCTTGATCAATGGCTTGACGGTCGGCCCTGCTGTGGACAAGTCGGGAAGCGATCAGGGTGTTGCGGGTACCACGTTATTCACAGGCAACAACACCATACGCAACCATTCCTTTCTTTCTCATCTCTGTTTAAGGGAGGGCGCTCGGTGCGGGCGGGGAGACAAGTGTGCAGTCGGGGGTGACGGTGAAGGCGGCTCCCGAGAAAAAGCTCCTGCGCGTGCTGGCGGGCGACGCCGTGTGGCCGCCGCCGGTGTGGCTGATGCGCCAGGCCGGCCGCTACCTGCCCGAGTACCGCGCCATACGCGAAAGCTCCGGCGGCTTCATCGCCCGTTGCACCACGCCCGATCTCGCGACCGAGATCACCCTGCAACCGATACGCCGCTTCGGCATGGACGCGGCGATCCTGTTCAGCGACATCCTGATCCTGCCCTGGGCGATGGGCCAGGATCTTGCCTTCGTCGACGGCGAGGGGCCGGTGATGACGCCGATACGCGACGCGGCGGGCCTCGCGATGCTGTCGGCGGCGCGGGCGAGCGAGTTCACCGCACCGGTGATGCAGACGGTGCGCCAGGTGCGCGCCGCCCTGCCTGCCGGCTGCACGCTGATCGGTTTTGCCGGCAGCCCGCTCACCGTCGCCTGCTACATGGTCGAGGGGTCTGGCTCGAAGGATTTCGTCCACACCCGGCTGATGGCGTATCGGGCGCCGGAGCTGTTCGAACGCCTGCTCGACTTGCTCTGCGACGCGACGGTCGCCTATCTCGCCGCCCAGATCGAGGCTGGCGCCGAGGCGGTGATGCTGTTCGACACCTGGGCCGGCCTGGTGCCGCCGGCGCTGTTCCGCAGCCACGTCGCCGGCCGCACCCGGCAGATCGTCGACGCCTTGAACCTGCGCCATCCCGGGGTGCCGATCATCGGCTTTCCGCGTCTCGCCGGCACCATGCTCGACCACTACGTCGAGCGCACCGGCGTCGATTGCGTCGGGCTCGACACGGCGACCGATCCGGCGCGCGCCGCCGCACTGGTGCCGGAGCACGTGGCGCTGCAGGGCAACCTCGACCCGCTCGCCTTGATCGCCGGCGGCCCGGCGATGGTCGAGCAGACGCGCTCGATCCTCGGCGTGCTGCGCCGCCGGCCGCACATCTTCAACCTGGGCCACGGCATCCTGCCGCAGACGCCGCTCGAGCATGTCGGCGAGCTGGTCGCCCTGGTGCAGTCGGCCTAGTGCTCTGACACATTCGGGTGGTGCACCATGAGTGAGAGCACTTGCTTGATCTGGTGGGCCGATTCAGCCGACGGGCTGAAGTGCCCGTCGGCATCGGACCACTAGCGAGGGCGGCGTGGCGACGGGCGACCTTCCTTATGTGTTCAAGAACCCCAGATCGCAGGCGATGAAACCGAAGCGTCTCGCCATCGTGCTGTTCAATCTCGGCGGTCCCGACCGGCCCGAGGCGATCCGGCCGTTCCTGCTCAACCTGTTCCGCGACCCGGCGATCCTGCGCGTGCCGTTCTTCGTCCGGCCGATCCTGGCGCGCGTCATCACCCGGGCGCGCGTCGCGCCGGCGACGGCGAACTACGCAATCCTCGGCGGCCGGTCGCCGCTGCTCGAGCTCACCGAGCGGCAGGCGCGCGCCCTGGAGGCGGCGCTCGAGACCAGCCTGCCCGGCTACGACGCGCGCTGCTTCATCGCCATGCGCTACTGGCACCCGTTCGCCGCCGAGACGGCGCGGCAGGTGCGGGCGTGGGCGCCGGACGAGGTGCTGCTGCTGCCGCTCTATCCGCACTACTCGACGACGACGACCGGCAGCTCGCTCGCCGACTGGCGCGAGGCCGCCGCGAGCGCCGGGCTCGCGGCCAAGGTCAGCACCTTGTGCTGCTACTATGCCGACCCCGCCTATATCGAGGCGACGGCGGCGATGCTGCGACGCGCCTATGCCAAGGCGCGGGCCGAGCTCAGGCCGGAGCGTCGGCTGCGGGTGCTGTTCTCGGCGCACGGCCTGCCGGAGGTGATCGTCCGCAAGGGCGATCCTTATCAGCACCAGATCGAGACCACCTCCGGACTGGTCGCCGAAGCGAGCGGCATCGCCGGGCTCGACTGGCAGATCTGCTACCAGTCGCGCGCGACGCCGCAGCAATGGCTGGAGCCGTCGACGGAGATGGCGATCGAGGCGGCCGCGCACGAGCAGACGGCGCTGCTGGTGGTGCCGATCGCCTTTGTCTCCGAGCACTCGGAGACGCTGGTCGAGCTCGACGTCGAATATCGCGACCTGGCGGCCAAGCTCGGCGTGCCCGGGTATTTTCGCGCCCCGGCGCAGGGCGACGATGCGGGCTTCATCGCCGCCCTCGCCGGGCTGGTCGCCCGCACGCTGAGCGTCGGGCCGGGGCTGTGCAGCTTCGAGGGCGGCCGCACCTGCCCGGCAAGGCATCGCGACTGCCCGCACTGGCCGGGCGCTGCGGCGGCGGCCGATCCTGAGGCGCACCACCCGCCCGCGGCTCCGCCCGCCGCGCTCCCCGCCGCCCCCCCCAGAACCC
>CAXTSD010000165.1:0-6028 GCA_964246775.1 uncultured Acetobacteraceae bacterium
CGCCTGCGCCGCCCGGCCTTGCGCCAGCAGCGCCTGCGCCGCCGCCACCATGGCGGCCGCCTTGTCCGCCGGCGTGTCGGCGGCCTGATAGGACTGCCAGGCCGCGTCGACCGCCCGGCGCGGGTCGGACGGGCTGCGCTTCAGCTCCGCCTCGGACAGGTGCAACCACAATCCGGCATTGGCGCCCGACTGGCCGAGCCGGCTCTCGAGCGCCGTGGCCGCCGCCGTCCAGTCGCCGCGCCCGACCGCAGCGGTCGCCCGCGCCTCGGCTTGGCTGCGGCTGTTCGGCGTGCCGCCGGTCGGAAACGGCTTCGACAGCGTCGTCGCGAACCCCGCACTTTCGGTGTCGAGGCCCGGCAAGTCGAACTCGGCCGCGCGAACCGGACTGCCCGCCAGCAGAAACGCCAGCACCGCGCCCAGCAGGGCAGCCCGCGCAGACAGGCTCGCCATGGTGTTCTCCTCCTATGGTTGTGGTGTAAACTGATCCGACACGCGCTGCCAAGCGCCGCCTCGGCTCAGCCGCCTGCATCACGGTGCCGTTCGAGCGAACCCCGCCGCAACGGCGAGCGTCATGCAAGGGCCACCTCGCGCCCAAGCCACCGGGCGTCGTCGAGCCGATGCCGAAAGGAAGAACCCCAATGACCAGCGCCGGCGCATTGGCCAGCATGATCGAGCAGGGCCGAGGCAACTCGCCTGCCGACCGGGTGCTCAAGGGCGGTCACATCCTCGACCTCGTGACCGGCGCGCTGATCCGCTCCGACGTCGCCATCTGCGGCGAGCGGATCGTCGGCACGCTGGACGACTACGCCGGCGTCAGCGAAATCAACGCCCACGGCAAGATCATCGTGCCGGGATTCATCGACACGCACTGCCACGTCGAGTCGTCGCTGATCGGCCCGTCCGAATTCGATCACTGCGTGCTGCCGCGCGGCGTGACCACCGCGTTGTGCGACCCCCACGAGATCGCCAACGTTCTCGGCGTCTCCGGCATCCAGTACTTCCTTGATGCCGCGGACGCTGTCGCCATGGACCTGCGGGTGAACCTCTCATCGTGCGTGCCGGCAACGGCTCTCGAGACCTCGGGCGCGCGCATCGAGGTCGACGACCTGCAAGCCCTGATGGACCATCCCAGGGTTCTGGGCCTCGCCGAGTTCATGAACTTCCCCGGGGTCCTGAGCGGGGCTCCGTCTTGCCTCGCCAAGCTCGCGGCGTTCTCGGGACGACACATCGACGGCCACGCCCCGCTGCTCGGCGGGCGCGACCTCAACGCCTATCTGTCCGCCGGCATTCGCACCGACCATGAGGCGACCACGGACGCCGAAGCCCGCGAGAAGCTGGTCAAGGGCATGACCATCCTGATCCGCGAAGGCTCGGTGTCGAAGGACCTGGCCGGGCTGCACGGCCTGATCACCGAGCCGTTGTCGCCCTTCATCGCCTTCTGCACCGACGACCGCAATCCGCTCGACATCGCGCAAGAAGGCCACATCGATCACATCATACGGGAGGCGATCCGGCGCGGCGCGTCTCCGCTCGCGGCCTACCGCGCCGCCAGCTATTCGGCGGCGCGCGCGTTCCGGCTGCATGACCGCGGCCTGGTCGCTCCCGGCTTTCGCGCCGACCTCGTCGTGCTGGACGATCTCGAGACCTGCGCGGTGTCGCAAGTGATCTCGGCGGGCCGGGTCGTCGACGACGCGCTGTTCGCGACACGGGCATTGGTGACGCCGATCGGCAGAAACAGCGTCAAGGCCGTTCGGGTAAGCGCCGAGGATTTCGCCACTCGAGGACAAGCGCCGTCGACGCGCGTGATCGGCGTCGTGCCCGGCCGCATCATCACGCTGAACCTGAGGATGTCGTTGCCTTATCGCGACGGCGAACGTCACGTCGACCTGTCCCAGGACGCGGTAAAGGTCGCGGTCGTCGCCCGGCACGGCCGCAACCGCAACATCGGCCTCGGTTTCGTGAACGGCTTCGGCATGAAACGTGGTGCGATCGCCTCGTCGGTCGGCCATGACAGCCACAATCTTTGCGTCGTCGGCGCCGACGAGGGCGACATGGCCATCGCCGTCAACCGACTTATCGAGATCGAGGGCGGGTTTGCGGTCGCCTGCGACGGCGAGATACGGGCGGAGCTCGCTTTGCCGATGGCAGGACTGATGAGCCTTCTGAGTTTCGAGAGCGTGCGGGCGGCGCTGCTGCCGTTGCGAGCAGCGGCAAGGCAGCTTGGCGTTACGCTACCGGAACCGTTTCTCCAGGTCGCGTTCCTGCCCCTCCCGGTAATCCCCCATCTCAAGATCACCGACATGGGCCTGGTCGACGTCGACCGGTTTGAACTGGTCCGCGATTGACCAGCATCACCCTTGGCAAACTTTTTGAACTCGTCCTGAACCTACGCCTTGGCGATCCTGGACGCGCCGATCAGGATGGCGGCGATGACGCAGGGTTCGGGCCCGCGCACGCTCCAGCTATGCACCGTGCCGCGTTGCACGAACACGTCTCCGGGCTTCAACAGCGTCTCCCCGGTTTCCAGTATGGCGTGGATCTCGCCCTTGATGACGACGATGTAGTCGATCGTCGCCGTCTTGTGCATCATCGGGTCGTCCGAGCCGGCTTGATGGGCGTCGTGCGCGCCGATCGAGCCGAACGCCGCGCCGGCGTCGGCATTGCCGCGCCAGGCGGAGTCCGGCGGGAACTCCACGATCCGGAAGATCGAGCCCTCGCCCGGCGGCTCCAGCCGCACCGGACGGTCCGCGGCATCTTCGGCGCCGGCATTGTCGGCAGGAGCGCCCAGCGTCTCCCACAGATCGGTCAGCGCCAGGCCGGGCATCGACTCCATCTCCTTGATGCAGCGCGCCTCACCATCGAACAGGATGCAGGACCGCCCCTCCGCATCAAGCCCGGTGACCACTCGCCTGATCGATTGCACCATGCCGCTCTCCCTTCCCCGTCGCCACTTGGCATATGCTCCGGGCTGGTCATATGATCAAGTTCATTGAACGGCTGTATGGCAAAACCGAACTGCGGCCGAGCAGGTGAGGCAGATGAACGCTCCAGGCATCGAGCGACAACACGAGAAACTCGGACCCATCAATCATCGAGGCGAACCGGAGCCGTCGCCACCGGTCGAGGACCGTTCGGCAAGGCTGCGGATCATCGCCGCTGCCGAGGAGTTCTTCGCCGAATACGGCTTTGACGGCACCTCGTTGCGCCAGGTGGCGGTACGGGCCGGGGTGCCGCCTGGGCTGATCGGCTACCATTTCGACGGCAAGCTCGGTCTGTATCGGGCGATCTTCGAGCTGCGCATGCCGGCGATGGTGGAGCAGAGAGTGGCGGGACTGGCGCTCGCCGATCTCGAGGACGAGCGTCCTCGGCACCTGGAGCTGATCGTCAAGGCCATGCTGATGCCGATGCTGAGGCTGACGGCGCAGGAGGGCGGCGGCCATTTCGGGGTGCTGCTGGCGCGCGAGGTGAGCGATCCGCGCTCGATCGAACGCGGCATCGTCGAGAAGATGCTCGACCCGATCGCCACCATGGCAATGGACCAGTTGCGCCGCGTGCTGCCGGATCGCAGCGAGGCGGAGATCAACTGGTCCTACAACATCATCGTCGGGACCATGGTCTACGCGATGGCCGATGCCGGACGGATCGCCAGGCTGAGCAAGGGCGCCGCCGATCCGAAGCGGGTGGACGAGACCGTGCGCCACCTCGCCGCCCTGCTGGTGAACGGGCTGCTGGGGAGCGGTTTGGGCGGGTCATCGGTGCGAACACCCGAAGCGGGACGTGGGTCATGAAGCTCGTCACCTTTCAACGCGGCGACGCCGCCAGCCGCGCCGGCGCGCTGGTTGACGACGGAACGGTCATCGTCGACCTGGCTGCCGCCAGCGAGCGGCGCGGCTGGACGGCCACGCCCTATGCCAGCGTGCTGGCGATGATCGAGGGTGGCGATGCGGCGCTGGGGCAGGCCTACGACCTGCTCGCGCGCGGTGATGCGGCGACACGGGTGCCGGTGGCGGACGTGGTGCTGCACGCGCCGCTGCAGCCGCCGGTGCAGATGCGTGACTGCCTGTGCTTCGAGGGCCATCTGATCCAGGCGTTCCGCAACCTGCGGCAGATGCGCGCGCAGCAGTCCGACGATCCGGCGGCGGCGCTGGCGGAGATGGAACGCGACGGCGTGCTGTCGGTGCCGAAGACGTTCTACCAGCAGCCGATCTACTACAAGGCGAACCGCTTCGCGGTGGTGGGCACCGGCCACGACGTGATCTGGCCCGGCTACAGCGAGATGATGGATTTCGAGCTGGAGTTCGGCATCTATCTCGGCAGGCGCGCGGTGGACGTCGGCGTCGAGGACGCCCGGCCTTATATCTACGGCTACACCATCTTCAACGACGTGACCGCGCGCGACGCGCAATGGGCGGAGATGGGCGGGCAGCTCGGGCCGGCCAAGGGCAAGGACTTCGACACCTCCAACCCGATGGGTCCGTGCCTGGTGACCGCCGACGAGCTGACCGATCCGTACAATCTGACCATGATCGCGCGCATCAATGGCGAGGAGTGGACCCGCGCCAGCTCCAGCGCGATGTACTGGAACTTCGAGCAGCTCATCGCGCATATCTCCCGCAGCGAGACGCTCTACCCTGGCGAGTTTCTCGGTTCCGGCACGGTGCAGGGCGGCTGCGGGATCGAGCATATGCGCTTCCTTGCGCCGGGCGACGTGGTCGAGCTGGAGGTTGAAGGCATCGGGGTGCTGCGCAACCGGCTGGTGCGACCGGGACATGCGCGCTGAGGCATCGCGCCGCGGAAGGAGTGCCGCATGATCAATGAACCGGTTCTGGTCGGCTGGGGCCACACCCGCTTTGGCAGGCTCGAGGACGACCTGGAGACTCTGATCCTGGCCGCGGCACGCGAGGCGATCGCCGATGCCGAGGTGGAGCCGGGAGACATCGACGCGGTGTGGCTCGGCCACTTCAACTCCGGCATGGTGCCTGACGGCTTCTGCGCGTCGATGGTGCTGGGCGCCGACGCGGCGGCGATGCGCTACAAGCCGGCGACCCGCTGCGAGAATGCCTGCGCGTCGGGGTCCGCGGCGCTTTATTCCGCCCTCGACGCGGTGCGGTCCGGGCGGGTACGGCTGGCGCTGGTGGTCGGCGTGGAGAAGATGACCGCGCTCAGCACCGCCGGCGTCACCAAGGCCCTGTCCGGCGCCGGCTACCAGGCGGAGGAGCGCGATCTATCGTTCCCGCAGATCTTCGCCCGCTACGCCAAGGCCTATGCGCAGGCATACGGCGATCCCACTGCCGCGTTGGCGCGGATCTCGGTCAAGAATCACGCCAACGCGCTGCGCAACCCGCTGGCGCAGATGCACCGGCCATACGAATTGGAGTTCTGCCTGCACGTCTCGGAGCGCAATCCGATGATCGCCGATCCGCTCAAGCTCAGCGACTGCTCGCTGATCACCGATGGCGCCGCCGCGATCGTGGTGGCGCGGCGCGACATGGCGGACGGGTTCCGGCGCGGCGTCCGGTTCCGCGCCACCGAGCAGGTCAACGACCTGCTGCCGCTTTCGGCCAAGACGCTGTCCGAGTTCGAAGGCCCGCGCGAGGCGTTCCGGCGTGCCTATGCCAGTGCCGGGATCGGCGTCGAGGACCTGGACTTCGCCGAGGTGCACGACTGCTTCACCATCGCCGAGCTGATGTCGATGGAGGCGATGGGCTTGGCGCGGCCCGGGGGCGGCGGCGCGTGTCTGGCCGAGCGACAGACCGAGCGCGATGGCCGGTTGCCGATCAACCTGTCGGGCGGGCTCAAGGCCAAGGGGCACGCGGTGGGCGCCACCGGCGTCTCCATGCACGTGCTCGCGTCGCGGCAGCTGATCAACGAGGCCGGCGCCATGCAGCTGGAGCGAACGCCCTCGCTGGGCCTCTGCTTCAACATGGGCGGCGGCGCCGTCGCCAACTACGTCTCCGTCATGGAAAGGCTGCGCTAGCGCCTGATCGTTTCAGGTTGGGTCAACCTGAAACGTGAATCAGCCGCTTCT
>CAXTSD010000166.1:0-6021 GCA_964246775.1 uncultured Acetobacteraceae bacterium
TTGCCGCGTCGAGCAGCAGGGTGGCGGGGGCAAGGTCCTTGCGGCCGGTGCGCAGCACGTTGGTGGCGCCGATATTGCCCGAGCCGACCCGCCTAATGTCGCCCAGCCCAGCGGCGCGGCTCAGCACCAGCCCGAACGGCACCGAACCGAGCAGGTAGGCAAGCAGCAGGGCTGCGGGCATCGACGGCGTGACCATGAGCGAGCCATAGAGCAGTAGCGCTCGGAGTGGGAATCTCACGCTGACGGCCGCATGGGCCGCCGACGCCGAGCAACGGCCTGGAGGACCTCGCGATGCCGAACACGCAATGGGACGCCGTCATCTTCGATCTCGGCGGCGTCCTCGTCGACTGGGATCCGCGTCACCTCTACCGCAAGCTGTTCCCCGGCGACCCGGCCGGCATGGAGCGCTTCCTCGCCACCGTCACCACCGCCGCCTGGAACGGCGAGCAGGATCGCGGCCGCCGCTTCGCCGACGCCACCGCCCTGCTGCGCGCCTCGCACCCGGAGCACGCCGAGCTGATCGACGCCTACCACCAGCGCTGGCCCGAGATGCTCGGTGGTCAGATCGAGGGCAGCGTGCAGGTGCTCGCCGAGCTCAGCGACGCCGGCGTCGCGCTGCACGCCATCACCAACTGGTCCGACGAGACCTTTCCCCACGCCGTCGCCCGCTTCCCCTGGCTCGCCCGGTTCGACACCATCACCGTCTCCGGCCGCGAACGCCTGATCAAGCCGGATGCCGCGATCTTCCGCCTGATGCTGGACCGCACCGGACTTGACCCGCATCGCTGCGTCTTCATCGACGACGTCGCCGCCAATGCCGACGCCGCCAGCGCGCTCGGCATGCATGGCATCGTGTTCACCTCGGCCGGCGACCTGCGCGACGCCTTGCGGCGGTTGCGGGTGCTTTGAGAGCAAGGCCCCTTGCCTTGCCTACCCATGCCGGGTCAGCGCCAGGATGATCTCGACGCTGATCAGCAGCGTCACCAGTATCTCGAGCAGGCCGGTGCGGCTTGACGACGCCTCGTCGTAGAGGGCGGCGTAGGTGTCGCGTATGATCGCGAGCTTGCGGTCCACCGCCGCACTCACCTGCGGCACCCGGAACACCGCGAGTGCGGATTCGTAGATCCGCGCGAGATAGACGTCCTCGGTCACCTGCAGCGCGTTGTCGACCTTCTCGGTCAGCTCCGTGACCTCGGCGACCAGGGTGTAGAGCCGGCGCGCGAGGCTTGCGAAACGCGACGGCGCGAGCAGGTTCACCGCCCGCCGCGTCGACTCCACCAGGTCGTACATGCGCGGCAGCTCGTCGTCGAGCAGCTCGTCGTAGTAGCGCATCTCGAGCAGCTGCGCGTTCGCCACCTCGAGCACGTCGGCGACGTCGTTGTCGCCTCTGGGCTCGTAGATGAAGGCGCGGTCCCAGCCGAGCACCACCAGGTCGTCCTCGTAATACGAGAACCGGTGCGCCAGCAGCTCCTCGCGCGCCGCCGCGGCGAGCGGGCGCGTCTCGCCGGACAGCAACGGAATGAGGTCGAGCCCTTCGGCGGCTGGCAGCCCGATGCGCGCCGCCGGGCAGGCGCGATCGAAACTGTTGACGACGCCGAGCACGTAGTCCTCCCACAGACGCGCGCCCTCGACCGGGCGCGACAGGGCAGGGGCGATCTCGCCAAGCAGCCGCGCCAGCATGGTCTCCCAGACCAGCCCGTCGGTGGCGTCGCCGAGCGCCCGATCCAGGCCGTTCACCAGCGCGATGAAGCCGCTCCACGGCGTCTCGACGATGTCGACGCGCAGGCTGAGCGCGACAACGCCGAACTCGTAGAGCCGCGCCGAGGCCGACAGGGTGGTCTCGACGCCGCCGATGCGTATCGTCACCAGCTCGAGCGGCAGCACCACCGGCGGCACCCCGAAGGCGATCGCCTTGCGCGGCGCCATCGACAGCCGCGCCCGCCGGCTCACCTGCGCCCGCTCGCTGCGCAGCCGCTCGATGTGCGGCAGGTCGATCTCGTAGGCGATGTCGAACAGGCGCAACGCGATCGCCTGGCCCGACCGCACGCCGATCTCGCTTGCGACCGGCTCCAGCGTCACCGTGGTGTCCATCCGGCCAGGCATCACGCCTCCCGGGGCGAGCGTCAAGCGAACATCCGCGACCGCCGCGCGTTGAGGCGGCGACACCGCAGTGGGAGACTGGAGACCATGAAGATGCGCAGGCTCGGCCGTGACGGCCCCGAGGTCTCCGCCCTCGGCCTCGGCTGCATGGGCATGTCCGCCTTCTACGGCGGCCGCGACGAGGCGGAGAGCGTGCGCACCCTGCACCGCGCCGTCGAGCTCGGCGTCACCCTGTTCGACACCGCCGACATGTATGGCCACGGCGCCAACGAGGTCCTCGTCGGCCAGGCGCTCAAGCCGCTGCGCGACAGGATCTTTCTCGCCACCAAGTTCGGCAACGCCTGGACGCCGAGCGGCGAGCGCGCCGGCATCAAGGGCAGCCCCGACTACGTAAGGAGCGCCTGCGAGGCCAGCCTGCGGCGACTCGGCCTCGACGTCATCGACCTCTACTACCAGCACCGCGTCGATCCCACGGTGCCGATCGAGGACACCGTCGGCGCGATGGCCGAGCTGGTGCGGCAGGGCAAGGTGCGCCACCTCGGCCTGTCCGAAGCCTCCGCCGCCACCATACGCCGCGCCCACGCCGTCCACCCGATCGCGGCGCTGCAGAGCGAATACTCGCTGTGGTCGCGCGAGCTGGAAACGGCCGTGCTGCCGGTGCTGCGCGAGCTCGGGATCGCCCTCGTGCCCTACAGCCCGCTCGGCCGCGGGGCGCTGACCGGACAGTTGAAGAGCCCCGACGACCTCGACAAGGACGACTGGCGACGCAGCTCGCCACGCTTCCAGTCGGACTCGTTCGCGCAAAATCTCGCTCTGGTCGAGCGCGTGCGCGAGCTCGCCGAGGCGAAGGGCTGCACCGCGGGCCAGCTCGCGCTGGCCTGGGTGCTCGCCGCCGGCGACGACGTGATCCCGATCCCGGGCACCAAGAAGGTCCGCTACCTCGAAGAGAATTGCGCCGCGGCGGAGCTTACGCTCAGCGACGCCGAGCGGCGGACGCTCGATGCGGTGTTTTCAGCCGGAGCGGTCTCCGGGGCGCGGTATACGCCTGAGGGAATGCGGGCGATCGATGGTTGAGGGGGTGAAGCAAGCAAAAAAGGCGAGGGCTCTGCCCTCGACCCGTTAAAGGCGGAGCCTTTAAAATCCATTTAATTTAGACTGACGTTTCAGTCTCCAAACCTTGTACGTGAGGCTAAACAAACTTGAATGCTTCGCAAGATAGATAAAGCCTAGCGCTCATACTTCAGTTAATGCCGGTCTGGTCCGGCTCGGACCAGCGCGTCCAGGGCAGAGCCCTGGCCTTACTTTGGCTTGCCTTATACTCAACCCGGCACCATCACCGTTACCGCCGCCTGTGCGGCGATGCCTTCGCCGCGGCCGGCGAAGCCTAGGCGCTCCGTCGTCGTCGCCTTGACCGACACCCGGCCCACATCGATGTCGAGCAGTTCTGCGAGCCGGGCGCGCATGGCGGCGGCGTGCGGCGTGATCTTCGGCTGCTCGCAGATCAGGGTGAGGTCGACATTGGCGATCAGGCCGCCGCGCGCGATCACCCGTCCGGCGGCGTGGCGCAGGAAGCGGGCGCTGTCGGCATCCTTCCAGGCGGCTTCGCTCGGCGGAAAGTGGCGGCCGATATCGCCCTCGGCCAGCGCGCCGTAGAGCGCGTCGCAGAGCGCGTGTATGCCGACATCGGCGTCGGAATGTCCCGCAAGTCCAATCTCGTGCGGCACTTCTATGCCGCAGAGCATGAGCTTGCGTCCGGCCATCGTCGCGTGCACGTCAAAGCCGGTGCCGACGCGCGGCAGCAGAGTCGAGGAGAGGGCGCGTTCGAGCCGCACTAGGTCCTCCGGAAAGGTGAGCTTGATGTTGTCGTCCGAACCGGCGACGAGTGCCACCGGCAGGCCGGCGGCCTCGAACAGGCTCGCGTCGTCGGTCGCGCGCAAGGTCGCGTTCTGCGTCGCCGTGCGGTGCAGCTCGAGCAGCAGGTCGAAGCGGAAGGCCTGCGGCGTCTGCGCCCGGAACAGGTTGTCCCGCGCCAGCGTCATCACCACCCGGCCGTCGGCGCCGCGCTTCAGCGTCTCGGTCAGCGGGGCGGCGGGGATCGCGCCGTCGCTGGTCTCGAGCGCCGCCAGCAGCGCCTCGACGGTGCCTGGCGGGATGAACGGGCGGGCGGCGTCGTGGACGAGCACGACATCCGGCGCGTGCGGAACGAGGGCTTCCATGCCGATGCGCACCGAACCTTGCCGGCTGGCGCCGCCGGCGACCGCCGGCAGATGGGCAAGGCCGTCAAGCGCGGCACCGATCGCCACCGGGTCGCCGACCGGCTGCAGCAGGCTCGAATGCCGGTTGAGCTGTTCGGCGGCGTGCCGGATCACCGCCCGGCCGGCGAGCACGACGAACTGCTTGGGCAAATCGGTGCCGAAACGCTGGCCGGTGCCGGCGGCGACCAGTAGGGAGGCAATGCGCATGCGGCTTGCAATGCGACAGCCTCCCGCAGGCGTCAACACGCTGCCAGAGCCCGCGTCGCGACGCCTTCGCATTGCCGCGAGCCGGTGCGCGGTCTAGTCTGCACAAATCATGAGCAGCACTGCGAAATACGCGGCTTCTACGCGTACCCTTCCTCCGCTCAGCCTGGCCGGCACCAGGCTGGCGCGGCCGGTTGTGCTGGCGCCGATGTCCGGCGTCACCGACCTGCCGTTCCGGCGTCTCGCGCGTCGGTTCGGCGCCGGCATGGTGGTGTCCGAGATGATCGCCTCTTGGGCGATGGTGCGGGAGAACCGCAACACCTTGCGCATGGCGGATCAGGGCATGGCGGATCAGGGTGACGGCGCGGCAGAGAGGTCGGGCGCGCCGCGGGCGATCCAGCTCGCCGGTTGCGAGCCGGCGGCGATGGCGGAGGCGGCGCGGATCGCGGTCGATCTCGGCGCCGAGGTGGTCGACATCAATTTCGGCTGTCCGGTGCGCAAGGTGGCGGTCGGCCAGCAGGCCGGCTCGGCGCTGATGCGCGACGAGGTGGCGGCGGCGGCGATCCTCGAGGCGACGGTGAACGCCGTCTCGGTGCCGGTCACGCTGAAGATGCGGATGGGCTGGGATCACCAGAGCCGCAACGCGCCACGGCTTGCCCGCATCGCCGAGGCGAGCGGCATCCGGCTGGTGACGGTGCACGGCCGCACCCGCCAGCAATTCTACACCGGCATCGCCGACTGGGCGTTCGTCGGCGAGGTGAAGGCCGCCGTCGGCATTCCGGTGATCGTCAACGGCGACATACTGACCGAGGCGGACGCGCTCGCAGCACTCGCGCGCTCCGGGGCGGACGGCGTCATGGTCGGCCGCGCCTGCTATGGGCGGCCCTGGTTCGCCGGCCGCCTCGCGCATCGCCTGGCCACTGGCGAGAGCCTGCCGGAGCCGGGCTTGGCCGAACAGAAAGCCGTCGTGCTCGAACACTACGAGGCGATGCTCCAACATTTCGGCAGGCAGACCGGCATGCGGCTGGCGCGCAAGCACGTCGCCTGGTACTCGCGCGGCCTGCCCGGCTCGGCGGCGTTTCGCGACGAGGTGGTGCGCCTCGCCGAGCTCGCCGACGTGATCGCGCTGATCGAGCGGTTCTACGCGCCGCTGATCGCCGCCGGCGTCGCGCGCGGGGCGGCGACGCACGTGCTCGAAGCCTCGCTGTCCCGGCAGGAGGCGCTCGCCGCGTGAAGCACCCGCTCGCCCGCAAGCTGCTCTCCGTCGTCTCGGTGCCCGGCGCCGTGGCGTCGCGGGCGCCGGGACGCGGCGCGGCGAGCCCGCCCGAGCCCGATGCCGGCTCGCTGCTGAGCGCGTTGCCGGTGCCGGTCGTGCTGGTCGACGCCGAGGGTCGCGTTGGTTTTGCGAACCCAGCCGCCGAGGAATTTTTCGGGCTGTAGCAGTCGCAGCTCCGCTATATCA
>CAXTSD010000167.1:0-5992 GCA_964246775.1 uncultured Acetobacteraceae bacterium
CGACGGTGCGGCAGCAGCAGCCGCACCGTCGTGCCGCGCCCTGGCTCGCTCAGCAGCCGCACCTGGCCGCCGGACTGCCGGGCGAAGCCGTAGATCATCGACAAGCCGAGGCCGGTGCCAAGGCCGATCGGCTTGGTGGTGAAGAACGGGTCGAAGGCGCGCGCGATCACCTCCGGCGCCATGCCGACGCCGGTGTCGGTGACGCTGATCGCGACGTACTCCCCGGCCGGCAGCTCGAGCCCGCCCGCCTCGGCCGGCGTGAGGCGCAGGTTCTCCGTCGCCACCACCAGCCGGCCGCCCTCGGGCATCGCGTCGCGGGCATTGATCGCGAGATTGAGCAGCGCGTTCTCGAGCTGGCTCGGATCGCACAGCACCGGCCACAACCCCGTCCCGTACCCCGACTCAAGCCGCATCTCGCAGGTGATCGCCGGCCCGACAGTGCGCCGGATCAGCTCGGCGAGACCGCCGATCAGCCGGTTCGCGTCGGTCGCCACCGGATCGAGCGTCTGGCGGCGCGAGAAGGCGAGCAGCCGGTGGATCAGCGCCGCGGCGCGGCCGGCGGCGTCCTCGGCGGCGGCGATGTAGCGGCCGATCTCGCCCACCCGGCCGGCCTCGGTGCGCGTCCGCATCAGCTCGAGGCTGCCGGAGATCCCGGTCAGCAGGTTGTTGAAATCGTGCGCGAGGCCGCCGGTGAGCTGGCCGACCGCCTCCATCTTCTGCGCCTGGCGCAGCGCATCCTCGACCAGCTCGCGCCCGGCCTGCTCCTCGACCAGCCGCGCATTGGCCGCCGCCAGCTCGTGCAGGTGCAGCGTCTGCTCGGTGAGGTCGGTCAGCACGCCGCACAGCAGCGTCGCCGCCTCGCCCTGCAACCGGCTGAGCGAGAGGTGGGCGGGCAGCACCCCGCCATCCGCGGCCCTGAGCGCGATGTCGCCGCGCGCCTCGCCGCGAGCCCCGTCCCGCGCCGCCAGCAGCAGTCGGTCGAAGCCGACGGCCTGCCCCGCCGGCAGGAAGCGTCTGAGGCGCTGGCCGATGAGCTGCTCCTGCGGGATCGCCAGCAGGCTGGCCATCCGGCGGTTGCAGTACAGTACCGTGCCGTCTTCGCCGAGGGTGACGGCACCCTCCTGCATCTGCTCGATCAGCAGGCGGTATGGCCGGTCGGCGTTCTCGAGCGTGTAGACGCGGCCCGCTTCCGGCCCGCTGACGACCACGGCGTCGATCTCGCCACGCCGGATCGCCTCGAGTGCGTCCTCGCTCTCCTCCAGCCGGCGCTCCAGCTCGGCGATGCGGCAGGTGAGCGGGCCGGTCGCATCGGCCGGCGGGCTCGCATCAAGAGCCATGATCGCCCGTGTCGTCAGTGGTGTCGCATGCCGCGAGATCGAGTCCGCGCAGCACGCGCTCGGTCGACGACAGGTCACCGACCATGCGCCGGACCGGCAACGGCAGCAGCTTCACCAGCGTAGGAGCGGCGACGATCTGATAGTGCCCGGCGAGGTCCGGCTGCTGGTAGATGTCGATCACCTCGAGGTCGATCGGGCCGCTGACATGCCGGTCGCAAATGCGGCGCAGATTGCTGATCGCCCGCTGCGAGCGAAG
The DNA here is from genome assembly GCA_964246775.1 of uncultured Acetobacteraceae bacterium. Taxonomy (GTDB): domain Bacteria; phylum Pseudomonadota; class Alphaproteobacteria; order Acetobacterales; family Acetobacteraceae; genus CAXMMR01. The sequence goes on from CAXTSD010000167.1 coordinate 1,594, forward strand.
CGTGCTGCCGGCGACGAACAGCCGCAGCCGGAAGCCGCGGGCCTTGGCGTCCGCCGCCGCGCCGCCCGGGGTCAGGTCGCTCAAGCGGTCGCGCTCATTCGGCGGCGCCGCGTCGCGCCGCCAGGGTCGCGCGCTCGTCGAGCAGTGTGCTCTCGCGCCCGGCCTCCTGCCTGAGCAGCGTCCTCGCCTCGTCCTCCTCGTCCTCGAGGCTCGCCTGCAGCTCGGCGATCTGCCGCGCCACTGCCTCGCGACGCCGGCCAAGCTCGCGCCGGCGTCGCTCGATCTCCTGCTCGCGCCGCGTCGCCGCCGCCGCCTCGCGCGCCTCCTGGCTCAGCCGCGCGGTGCCGGTCAGCACGCCCTCCGGGCCGATATAGGCGTCGATCAGGGCCACGCCCTCCGGGGTCATGCGATACTCGCGCAACTGGTTCGAGTGGCTCATGCCGCGCGCCTTGATCAGGTACAGCACCCGGTTGCGCTCGCCGTTCGCCTCGACGTCCATCAGCCTGATCCACACGTCCATCAGCGAGGACAGGCCCTCATCCGTGCCCTCGATCATCTCGCCGTCGGTGCGCAGCGAGGTGAACAGCGTCGTGATGACGCGGCTCTTCAGCAGGTCGAGCATGCGCAGCAGCGTCGCGGCGACCTCCGCCGGCGGGCCGCGGAAGGCGGAGATCGGGTCGACCGCGGCGACGCTAGGAGCAAACCGGTCGAGGTCGCGATGCATGCGCGCGAGGTGCATCTCGAGGCCGTACAGGCTCGGCCGCGCCGGCTCGAAGCGCAGCAGCCCGGCATCGACCCAGCGCTGCAGGTCGAGCCCGACGGAGCCGGCGTTGCGTATGATCTCGGCCTCGCTCTCCTCGAAGACGAAGAACAGCGAGCGCTCGCCGCGGGCGCAGGCGGCATTGAGGAAGGAGGCGGCGATCGTCGTCTTGCCGGTGCCGGCGACGCCCGACAGCAGCAGGCTCGAGCCGCGATAGAAGCCGCCGGGCTGCAGCATCGCGTCGATCCCGGGAATGCCGGAGGAGACGATCTCGCGCGACACGGCGTGGCTTAGGCCGGACGAGGTCACCGGCAGCACGCTGATGCCCTCGGCGTCGATCAGGAACGGGTATTCGTTGGTGCCGTGCGCCGAGCCGCGGTACTTGACGACGCGCAGCCGGCGCGTGGTGATCTGCTCGGTGACCCGGTTGTCGAGCAGGATCACGCAGTCGGAGACGTATTCCTCGAGCCCGTTGCGGGTGAGCTGCCCGCCGCCGCGCTCGCCGGTGATGATCGTGGTGAGGCCGCGCTCCTTCAGCCAGCCGAACAGCCGGCGCAGCTCGGCGCGCAGCACCGCCGGGTCGGTAAACGTCGAAAACAGCGCCTCGATCGTGTCGAGCACGACGCGCCTGGCGCCGATCCTGTCGACCACGTAGCCGAGGCGGACGAACAATCCCTCGAGATCGTAGTCGCCCGTCTCCTCGATCTCGCTGCGCGCGACGTGGACGTGGTCGATCGCGAACTGGCCGGCGGCGATCAGGCCCGGCAGGTCGTAGCCGAGCGAGGCGACGTTGGCGGCGAGGTCGTCGGCGCGCTCCTCGAACGACATGAACACGCCGGGCTCGCCGAACTCGGTCGCGCCCTTGACCAGGAAGGTGACGCCGAACAGCGTCTTGCCGCAGCCGGCGGCGCCGCAGAGCAGCGTCGGCCGCCCGGTCGGCAGCCCGCCCAGGGTCAGCTCGTCAAACCCGGTGATGCCGGTCGGCGACTTCGCAACTCCGGCGCGCCGCCCCGCCGAGGACCGCCCGTTCGCATCGGCGAGGCTCGCATAAGGCACGTCGGACGGCATGGCCTGGCGCAACTCCCTGGTATAAGAAACTCGAACCGCCTCGGCATCGATCGATGCGTGGCGTTCGAGGTGCTCACGCCGGCCTCTCGGCCAGCCGGCGTGAGCGCTCGGACGCTATGCGCCGCATTGCATTCGGGTCAAGCGACGTGAACAGGTGGAGGGCCGCCATGCCGTGCCGAAACGACGAGGACCGTCTCGAGGGTCGTTCTCGGGAACGGCGTCGGCGCACCGGCCTCGGCGTCGCGCTGACCGCCGCGACGCTGATGCTCGCCGGCTGCTCCGACATCAACCTGCACAACAATCCGCCGCGCGAGATCGCAAAGCAGACCGGCCCGCTCACCGTGCCGCCGGCGCACCTCAAGGACGGCTCCGCCTCGTAAGCGCCGCCCCGCTCCGGCTTGGGCAGCGAGCAGGCGCCGGCTCATTCCGGCTCCTCCAGGGCCTCCCCCGCCGGCTCACCCGGGGGCGCGCCGGTCACGCGCGTCATCCGGATCGAGCCGACGAGCACGACGATCAACCCCGCCAGCACGCCGAGCTCGATCATCGAGGCGTTGAACATCGGCAGGTTGCCGCTCGAAAAACTGCCGGCCTGGGTGATCTGCGACGTCTGCAGCGTGATCACCAGGATGCGCCGTATGCAGGCGATCAGGCCGACGATCAGGAACGGCTCGACGATCAGCGTGCCGCTGCGTATCGAGGTGTGGACCGTGTGCAGTATCTCGACCAGCATCAGCACGAACAGCAGTCGGTCGATGATGTGGAACGTCGCCTCGGTGCCGGACCAGTCCCGCAGGCCGGCCCACAGCAGGTTGGCGGCACCCGCGAGCGCCAGCATCAGCGCCAGCACCAGCATCACGCCGATGGTGACGTAGACGATCTGCTCGGCGCGATGCAGCAGGTCGGCGCTCAGCCGCTCCTGGCGGGTGCCGCGCGGATGGACGACCACTGGCGCCGGCTTGTCCAAGGAAGCCTCCTGCCCGAAATTGCGATGACGTCAGGAGCATCTTATCCGATCGCCAAAGGAAGCCACGATGTCCGAGTATGATCTTGTGGTGCGCGGCGGCACGCTCGTCACCGCGAGCGACAGCGTCCGCGCCGATATCGGCGTGCGCGGCGGCCGGATCGTCGCCCTCGCCGAACGGCTCGACGGCGCGACGACGCTCGAGGCCGACGGCCTGCTGGTGCTGCCCGGCGGCGTCGATTCGCACTGCCACATCGAGCAGCTGCAACCGGGCGGCGGCGCCGACGAGGAGAGCTTTGCGAGCGGCAGTGCCTCAGCACTCGCCGGCGGCACCACGACGGCGATCACCTTCTCGACCCAGTTCAAGGGCCAGCCGATCGCCGCCAGCCTCGCCGAATACCGCCGCCGCGCCAGCCAGGCGATGATCGACTACAGCTTCCACCAGATCGTCACCGACCCGACCGACGCGGTGATCGACGAGATCCCCGGCATCGTCGCCTCAGGCATACGCAGCCTCAAGGTGTTCCTGACCTACGACCCGCTGCGCCTCGACGACCGGCAGTATCTGCGCGTGCTGGCCGCCGCGCGGCGCTGCGGCGCCCTGGTGACCGTCCATTGCGAGAACGCCGACGCGATCGCCTGGCGCACCGCCGCCCTGCTCGCCGACGGCCGAACCGCGCCGAAATACCACGCCTGGTCGCGCCCCAGCATCGTCGAGCGCGAGGCGACGCACCGGGCGATCGCGCTCGCCGAGCTCGCCGACCAGCCGGTCCAGATCTTCCACGTCTCCTGCTCCGAAGCCGCCGAGGAAGTGGCCCGCGCCCAGGCGCGTGGCGTAAAAGTGTGGGCGGAAACCTGCCCGCAATACCTCGTCCTCGGCGCCGACGACATGGACCGCCCCGGCTTCGAAGGCGCCAAATACATCTGCAGTCCGGCGCCCCGCGACGCCGCGACGCGGGACGCGCTGTGGGCCGACATCCGCCGCTTCACGCTCGGCGTCGTCTCCTCCGACCACAGCGGCTGGTCCTTCGAGGGTCCGCGCGGCAAGCGGGCGAACGGCGAACAGGCGAGCTTCCGCGACATCCCGAACGGCGTGCCGGGCCTCGCCGCGCGGCTGCCGATCCTGTGGAGCGAGGGCGTCGGCAAAGGCCGCATCACCGCCAACGACTTCGTGCGCCTCGTCGCGACCAGCCCGGCGAAGCTGTTCGGCCTGTATCCGCGCAAGGGCACGATCGCGATCGGCGGCGACGCCGACCTGGTGCTGTGGGACCCGAACCGGCAGGTCACCCTGACCCAGTCGCTGATGCGCCACGCCATCGACTACACGCCCTACGAAGGCCTGCAGGTCACCGGCTGGCCGGTCGCGACAATCCGCGGCGGCGTCGTCGTGATGCGCGACGGCGAGGTGACCGCCGAACCCGGCAGCGGCCAGTTTCTGCCCCGCGCCCCCTACGACCTGATCCGCCCGACCGGCAACGTGCCCTACGGCTTCGACGCCAGCGCGTTCGCTGTCTGAGCCGACGGCGAGAAGGCAAGGCAAGGCAAGGCAAGGCAGGGCAAGGCAAGGCAAGGGGCTTTGCCCCTTGACCCCATCAAAGGCGGAGCCTTTG
>CAXTSD010000168.1:0-2652 GCA_964246775.1 uncultured Acetobacteraceae bacterium
TGGCCGGCGCGCGGTTCCAGGGCAAGATCGTGGCCGAGACGGCGGCTAAGTTGTTCGGTTGAGGTTAAGTAAGTAAGGCCAGAGGCTTTGCCTCTGGACTCCATTAAAGGCGGAGCCTTTAAAATCCATTTATTTTAGTCATCAAACTCCAACTGACGCCGGTCTGGGCCGGCTCGGCCCGTCGTGCGCAGCACGCTAGCGCGTGACGGGTCCAGGGCAGAGCCCTGGCCTTGCTTCCACTTCCTTTCCCGCTACGCTCCGCCGCCATGCCCCCCACGCCCATACGCCCCGGCATCGAGGCGCTTGCCGACAGTCCGATCCTCGACCTCTTCCGCGAGGGTTTCCGGCTTCCCGGCCTGATTGCGATGTGGGCTGGCGAGCCGGACGTGCCGACGCCGCGCTTCATCTGCGAGGCGGCGGCCGACGCGCTGTTCGACGGCCGCACCTTCTATTCCGACAATCGCGGCCTGCCTGCGCTGCGCCAGGCGCTGATCGGCTACCACCGGCGGCTTTGGGGCATCGAGATCGCCGACGAGCGCATCGCCTTCACGTTTTCCGGCATGAACGCGGTGATGCAGGTCACCCAGGCGACGCTTGCCGCCGGCGACAACGCGCTCGCGATCACGCCGTCCTGGCCGAACGTGATGCGGGCGATGCAGATCAACGGCGCCTCGGTGCGCGAGGTGCCGCTCGCCCATGGCCCGCAGGGCTGGCGGCTCGCGCTCGAGGACGTGTTCGCCGCCTGCGACGAGCGGACCCGGCTGATCTACCTCGCGACCCCGGGCAACCCGACCGGCTGGATGATCGAGCCGGCCGAGGCGACCGCGCTGCTCGCGTTCTGCCGCGAGCGCAACATCGCGATCCTGTCGGACGAGGTATACCACCGCATCGTCTACGACCGGCCGGTGGCGTTCAGCCTGCTGCAGATCGCCCGCCCGGACGACCCGGTGTTCGTCGTCCACAGCTTTTCCAAGTCCTGGGCGATGACCGGCTGGCGGATGGGCTGGCTCGTCTACCCGGCCGGCTGCAGCAGCGCGTTCGAGAAGCTGGTGCAGTTCAACACCAGCGGCGGCCTCGAATTCATGCAGGCAGCCGGCATCGCCGCGGTCGAGCATGGCGAGGATTTCGTCGCCGAGTTCGTCGCCCGTTGCGACGTCGGGCGGCGGATCGTGGCGGAGCGGCTCGCCGCAATGCCTCGGGTGAGCGCAATCCCCGCGCCAGGCGCGTTCTACGCGACGTTCGAGGTGGCGGGAATGGCGGACACCATGGGGTTCTGCCGGCGCGCGCTGCACGAGGCCCGCCTCGGCCTCGCACCCGGCGCGAGCTTCGGGCGCGGCGCCGAGCGCCTGGTCCGGCTTTGCCACGCCAAAAGCCCCGAACTGCTGCACGAGGCGATGGACCGCCTCGCCCGCTTCGTCGAGGCTTACGCCGAAGAGTGAGCGGCGCTCTCGCCCAGCATGCGGCTGACGATGCCGACAAGCTCGCCCGGCCCATACGGCTTGCGCAGCAGCCAGTAGCCGAGGCTGGTCCGCCAAGCCGACTGGAACACCTCCGGCCGGCCTGAGGCGATGATGACCGGAATGCGCGGCAGATGCTGACGTATGCAGCTTGCGACGCCGGCGCCATCGGTGCCGCCGGGCATGTGGAAGTCGGTGACCAGCGCGTGAAAGCGCGTCGCCTCGGCGTGGATCAGACAGACCGCCTCATCGCCCGACCCCGCCTGCATGACCTCGAACCCCGCATCCTGCAGGCTCTCGGACATGATCTCCCGGATCAGCGCTTCGTCTTCGACCAGGAGAACACACATCGGTTGCGCTACGTCGCCTCTTGGCGTGTGACACCCTAACTCGCCGGACGAAGGCGCGTTGCTCACCGAACGGTGACGTGATCGCCTGCGCGCTTCGGTGCCGACGCCTGGCGTGGAGATTTCGCAATGCCTGTGACGCTGCTGCAACTGAGCCCGATGCTGCCGACGATCCAGTCGGCGCTCAACTCGCGCTACGACGTGCATCGCTGGCCACGAGGCGCGGTCGAGCGGGAGGCGCTGCTGGCGGCGCAGGGCGGGCGGATCGCCGCGGTGGTGACCAACGGCGCGCTCGGCATCGAGACGGCACTCGCCGAACGGCTGCCGGCGTTGCGCATCGTCGCGATCAGCGGCGTCGGCTATGACCGGGTGGACCTGCAAGCGATGCGGCGCGCCGGCGTGCGGGTCACCAACACGCCGGACGTGCTGACCGACGACGTCGCCGACCTCGCGATCGCGCTGATGCTCAACGTGCTGCGCGCCCTGCCTGCCAGCGACCGCCACGTGCGCGACGGCAAGTGGCCGGCGGGCCAGCCGGCGCTGGCGCGGCGCGCCTCCGGCCTGCACTACGGCATCGTCGGGCTCGGCCGCATCGGCCAGGCGATCGCGACCCGCCTCGCCGGCTTTGGCGGCAGCATCGCCTATACCGGGCCGTCCAGAAAGCCGGTCGGGCACGCCTTCCACGCCGATCTCGTCGCCCTCGCCGCCGCCTCCGACGTGCTGTTCATCGCCAACGCCGCCTCGGCGGCAACCGAGCGCCTGATCGATGCCGGCGTGCTCGCCGCCCTCGGCCCGGACGGGGGCCGAGGGAAAAAAACCCCCGGCGCGAAAGGGGCCCCCGGCGCCGG
>CAXTSD010000168.1:2662-5923 GCA_964246775.1 uncultured Acetobacteraceae bacterium
CCTCGTCAACATCGCGCGCGGCTCGATCGTCGACGAGGACGCGCTGGTCGCCGCCCTCACCACCGGCCGCCTCGGCGGCGCCGGGCTCGACGTGTTCGCCGACGAACCGAACGTGCCGGCGGCGCTGCTTGGCCTGCCGAATGTGATGCTGACGCCGCATGTCGGCAGCGCAACGACGCAGACGCGCCAGGCGATGGGGCAGCTGATGCTTGATAATCTGGAAGCATTCTTTGCCGGCGCGGCGTTGCCGAGTGCTGTGGTTTGAGAAAGTAAGCGGTTCTTTTTCGAGAAAAAGAACCAAAAAGCTTTTGTTTTACCTGGAGTACCCAGCCGGGCCACGGGAGCGCTGAAATAGCAAAAGTTTTTTGCTACTTTTTTTCAAAAAAGTAGGCCTTGCTTACTCCAACCCCCAATCCCGAAAAACCTCCGCCGCGTGCCCATCAAGGCGCGGCGCGGCAGTGGCGGCGGCCATCGGCTTGCCATCCAGCATGATCGGCGAACGCAGGCCGGGGATCGAGCCGCCCGCCGCCGCCGCGTCCGCCAGATCAAGACGCAGGCCGCGGGCGACCACCTGCGGGTCGGCGAACACCTCGGCGACGCTGTTGATCGGTCCGGCCGGCACGCCCTGATCCCGCATCGCGGCCAGCAGCGCGGCGCGGCTGAAGCCGAGGCAGGCCTCGCCAAGCAGCGGCACCAGTGTCGCGCGGCTGGCGACGCGCGCGGCGTTGCTGCGAAACCGGGCGTCGTCGGCGAGCGATGGCAGGCCGAGTATTGCGGCGAAGCGAGCGAACTGCGCGTCGTTGCCGACGGCGACCATGACGTGGCCGTCGGCGACCGCGAACACCTGATAGGGCACGATGTTCGGATGCGCGTTGCCCATACGCCGCGGCGTCTGCCCGCTGACAAAGTAGTTCAGCGCCTGGTTGGCGAGCACGCCGGCCTGCACGTCGAGCAGCGCCATGTCGAGGTGCCCGCCCTGCCCGGTCTCGTCGCGCCGGCGCAGCGCGGCGAGGATGCCGGTCGTGGCGTAGACGCCGGTGAACAGGTCGGCATAGGCGACGCCGATCTTCTGCGGCGGCCCGTCCGGCTCGCCGGTGAGGTCCATGATGCCGCCCATCGCCTGGATCATCGCGTCGTAGCCGGCGCGCTCGGCATACGGGCCGGTCTGGCCGAAGCCGGTGATCGAGCAGGTGACGAGGCGCGGATTGCCCGCACTCAGCCCGGCATGGTCAAGGCCGTAGCGGGCGAGCGCGCCGGGCTTGAAGTTCTCGATCACGACGTCGGCGCGAGCGGCGAGCCGGCGCACCAGATCCCGCCCCGCCGCGGTCGCGAAATCCGCCGCGATCGAGCGCTTGCCACGATTGGCGGCGTGGAAATAGGCGGCCGAGAGGTCGCCGCCGTCGGCCGCCGCAATGAACGGCGGCCCCCAGCCGCGGGTGTCGTCGCCCGATCCGGGGCGCTCCACCTTGACCACGTCGGCGCCGAGATCGGCGAGCAGCTGGCCGGCCCACGGACCGGCCAGTATGCGCGCGAGCTCAAGCACGCGCAGCCCGGCCAGCGGACCCGCCGCCGGCCTGGCCGCCCCGCCTTGCTCCGGTATCAGAAAAACGCCTGGATGCCGGTCTGCGCGCGGCCGAGGATCAGCGCGTGGACGTCGTGCGTGCCCTCGTAGGTGTTGACGGTCTCCAGGTTCTGCGCGTGGCGCATCACGTGGTAGTCTTCCTGGATGCCGTTGCCGCCGTGCATGTCGCGCGCGACGCGGGCGATGTCGAGCGCCTTGCCGCAATTGTTGCGCTTGACCAGCGAGACCATCTCCGGCGCCATCTGCCCGGCGTCGAACAGCTGGCCGACGCGCAACGACGCCTGCAAGCCGAGGGCGATCTCGGTCTGCATGTCGGCGAGCTTCTTCTGCACCAGCTGGGTCGCGGCGAGCGGCCGGCCGAACTGTTTGCGGTCCAGCGTGTATTGGCGCGCCGCGCGCCAGCACGCCTCGGCCGCACCCATCACCCCCCACGAGATGCCGTAGCGCGCCCGGTTGAGGCAGCCGAACGGCCCGGCGAGCCCGGAGATGTTGGGCAGCAGCGCCGACTCCGGCACCTCGACGTCCTGCATGACGATCGAGCCGGTGATCGAAGCGCGCAGCGACATCTTGCCGCCGATCTTGGGCGTCGCGAGCCCCGCCATGCCGCGCTCGAGGATGAAGCCGCGTATCGCGTCGTCATGCGCCGCCGACTTCGCCCAGACGACGAACACGTCGGCGATCGGCGCGTTGCTGATCCAGGTCTTCTCGCCGCTCAGCCGGTAGCCGCCGCCGGAGCGGGGCTCGGCGCGAGTGCGCATGCTCGACGGGTCGGAGCCGGCGTCCGGCTCGGTCAACCCGAAGCAGCCGATCGCCTGCCCGCTGGCGAGTTTTGGCAGCCAGTGGCGGCGCTGGGCGTCGTCGCCGTACGCAAAAATCGGATACATCACCAGCGAGGACTGCACGCTCATCATCGAGCGATAGCCGCTATCCACCCGCTCGACCTCGCGCGCGACCAGGCCGTAGGCGACGTAGGAGGCGCCGGCGCCGCCGAACTCCTCCGGCACGGTGACGCCGAGCAGGCCCGTCTCGCCCATCTCGCGGAAGATCGCCGGGTCGGTCTTCTCCTCGCGATACGCCTCGATCACCCGCGGCAGCAGCCGGCCTTGCGCGAACTGCCGGGCGCTGTCCTCGATCATGCGCTCCTCATCCGAAAGCTGGTCGGACAGGCGGAACGGGTCGGCCCAGTCAAACACGGCGCGCGCGGCCTTGGCCGCGGGCCGGGTTCCAAGCTGTGCGCTCATCCTGGTCTCTCCTCGTTCTTGCCGTCGGGGGTTCGGCGGCGGCCGAACTGACATGGGAGCGCAGCCTGGCTCAGACGAGCCCGGTTGCGTCATACGGCGCGATGATCAGGAACACCGCCGCCGGGTGGCGCGGGCAACGGAAAGCAAGGTGGGAAATCGCCCTATGGAACTCCGCGGTTTGGCAATCGCGATGGCCGCCTGACCGCGTCGGCGGCGTCAGCTCGACGCCAGGCCGAAGCGATCAGGCGCCGCGGGTCAGGCCGCTTCGGCCCCCACCGCCACCGCGACAGCCTCCGGCTCGAGGACGTAGAGCGCGTCGCCAACCAGCTCGAGCTCGAGCTCGGCGGCACCCGGCGGCAGCGACGCGCAGCCGTCGGTCCAGCGCCAGCCGTGCTCGCTCGGATGCCAGCCATCGCCGAGCCGCGCGTCGTCGAGTGC
>CAXTSD010000169.1:0-5922 GCA_964246775.1 uncultured Acetobacteraceae bacterium
CGTCGCCATCACCGCCAGCCGCGAGACGCACGGCACCGGCGACCCGCTCTTCGCGGTCGTCGGCCAGGCGCCGGCCTGAGATATTTCGGGGGACACCCCGAACTCGCGGCATCGACAGGCGAGTCGTTCGATGTACAATCGTCGGGTGATCGGGACCTGCCAGGCGAATGTTTGAACAGACTTTTGAGAGCATCGACAATGTTTTACGGCAAGAGGCGGGCTGCACGACCGAGCTCGACTACACCGAACAGACCTCCTGGCTGTTGTTTCTCAAATACCTCGACGACCTCGAACAGAGCCGGGCGATGGAGGCCGAGCTTGTCGGCAAGCCCTACGCGCGGATCATCGACGCCGCGCATACCTGGTCGAGCTGGGCGGCCCCGAAGCAGCCCAACGGCACGTTCGACCACGACAACGCGCTGACCGGCGACGACCTGATCGACTACGTGAACCGGCGGCTGTTTCCCTATCTGCGGGGGTTTCGGCAGCGGGCGACCGGCGCCGACACCATCGAGTACAAGATCGGCGAGATCTTTGGCGAGATCAGCAACAAGTTTCAGAGCGGCTATTCGCTGCGCGACGCGCTGGAGCGGGTGGACGAGTTGCGCTTCCAGTCGCAGAAGGAGAAGCACGAGCTTTCCCACCTCTACGAAGCCAAGATCAGGAACATGGGCAACGCCGGGCGGAACGGCGGCGAGTACTACACGCCGCGGCCGCTGATCCGGGCGATGATCGCGGTGATCAAGCCGAAGCTGGGCGAGCGCATCTATGACGGCGCCCTCGGCTCGGGCGGCTTTCTGTGCGAGGCGTACGACTATCTGCGGCAAGGCGAGCTGACCACCAGCCAGCTCAGGACGCTGCAGACCCGCACCTTCTACGGCCGCGAGAAGAAGAGCCTCGCCTACGTCATCGCGACGATGAACATGATCCTGCACGGCATCGACGCGCCGAACATCGTCCATGCCAACACGCTGGCCGAGAACCTGGCCGACGTGCAGGAAAAGGACCGCTTCGACGTGATCCTGGCCAACCCGCCATTCGGCGGCAAGGAGCGGCCGGAGGTGCAGCAGAATTTTCCGATCAAGACCGGGGAGACGGCGTTCCTGTTCCTGCAGCATTTCATCAAGCACCTGAAGGCGGGCGGCCGGGCCGCCGTCGTCATCAAGAACACTTTTTTGTCGAACTCCGACGGCGCGGCGCGGGCGCTGCGGCAGGAGCTGCTGGAAAGCTGCAACCTGCACACCGTGCTGGATTGCCCGGGCGGGACGTTCCTTGGCGCTGGCGTGAAGACGGTCGTGCTGTTCTTCGAGAAGGGCGCGCCGACACGCAAAGTTTGGTATTACCAGCTTGATCCGGGCCGGAACATGGGCAAGACCAACGCCCTGAATGACGACGATCTGACGGAGTTTGTCGCGCTACAGGCGCGCTTCGCGGAGTCGGAAAAGTCCTGGACGGTCGATGTGGCGGGCATTGACCGGACGAGCTTTGATTTGTCCGTGAAGAATCCTAACAAGGCCGAGGAAGCGGCCTTGCGCGATCCGCAGGATATCATCGCCGAGATCGCGGCGCTCGACCTTGAAAGCGCGGGCATTCTTGAGTGCATTCGGGGAATGCTATGACGAAGGCTGAAAGCGGTCGGATCTGGTCACTTGAGGAGCTAATTGCGTCCGGTGTTGTGCACCTCGGCCGAGGCAAGGTGATATCGAAACTTGACCTTGAGGTGACTCCCGGATCGTTCCCGGTGTACTCTTCAGCAAAAGGCGGCGACGGAAAATTCGGAGAGTATGGTAATTATTTATTTGATGAAGAGCTGATCACGTGGTCTGTGGACGGTGGCGGCCACCTATTCCATCGACCGAAGCATAAGTTCTCAGTTACAAACGTTGGTGGGTTCCTCCGCATCTTACGACCCGAATACATTTCATACAAATACCTATACCACGCTCTTACCTTGGAGCATTCCAAGATAGGTTTTGACTGGGTGAAGAAAGCTCACCCAAGTGTTATTCGCAAAGAATATAAGAAAATCCACATACCTTCTCCCGCCGAGCAAGCACGCGTTGTCGCCATTCTCGATGAAGCGTTCGAGGGTATCGACGCGGCGGTTGCGAACACCAAGAAGAACCTCGCCAATGCGCGCGAGCTGTTTGAAAGCTATCTGAATTCTGTCTTTTCCCAAAAGGGCCGCGAATGGGTGAGAAAGAGGCTAGACGATATTGGCGAAAATCTCGACAGCAGGCGCGTTCCTGTAACAAAATCGAAGAGAGTGATAGGAGACATTCCTTACTATGGCGCATCCGGCATAGTCGATTATGTGTCAGGTCATCTCTTTGATGAAGACATTTTACTAATATCGGAGGACGGAGCAAACCTTTTAGCGCGGACGTATCCCATCGCCTTCTCAGTGAGCGGAAAGTCATGGGTCAATAACCACGCGCATGTTGTGCGTTTCAATCACCCAAAAACTCAAAAGATAGTCGAACTTTATCTGAATTCTATCTCTTTAGCTCCCTACGTAAGCGGTATGGCGCAGCCCAAACTAAACCAGAAGTCATTGAATTCGATCCCTGTTCCCGTCCCGCCCATGGCGGAGCAAGTGCGCGTTGTTGAGACGGCAGAAGCGCTTCAGGCTAGCGTCGAACGTCTCGAAGAGGTTTATCGAGAAAAGCTTGATGCACTCGCAGAGCTAAAACAGTCCATCCTGCGAAAAGCCTTCGCCGGCGAACTAACCGCTCGGTCGCCAAACGCCCTGCGAGAAGCCGCCGAGTGAACGAGGCCGAGACCCGCGCCGAGCTGATCGACCCTGCCCTGAAGGCGGCCGGCTGGGGCGTGGTGGAGGCGAGCCGGGTGCGGCGCGAGGTCATCACCCTAGGGCGGCTGCAGGGCGCGGGCCTGCGGGCGGCGCAGGACGTCGCCGACTACGTGCTGACCTACCGCAACCACAAGCTCGCCGTGATCGAGGCCAAGCGTCGGGACCTGCCCGATACCGAAGGCGTCGGCCAAGCCAAGACATACGCCGCCAAGCTGCAAACCCGCTTCGCCTACGCCACCAACGGCGTCGGCATCTACCAGATCGACATGACGACCGGCGCCGAGCGCTACGTCGCGGCGTTTCCGACCCCTGACGAACTCTGGAACCGGGTGTTCGCCGAGCCCAACGCCTGGCGCGACCGCTTCGCCGCCGTGCCGTTCGAGGACCGCGGCGGCCAGTGGCAGGCGCGCTACTACCAGGACATCGCCGTGCGGCGGGTGCTGGACGCGATCGCGGCCGGGCAAGGCCGCATCCTGCTGACGCTCGCGACCGGCACCGGCAAGACCTTCATCGCCTTCCAGCTCGCCTGGAAACTGTTCCAGAGCCGGTGGAACCTCGCCGACTGGCACAGCGACGGCGCGCCGACGCGCCGACCTCGCGTGCTGTTCCTGGCCGACCGCAACATCCTCGCCGACCAGGCCTACAACGCCTTCTCGGCATTCGCCGAGGACGCGCTGGTGCGCATCGACCCGGAGACCATCCGCAAGAACGGCCGGGTGCCGAAGAACGGCAGCGTGTTCTTCACCATCTTCCAGACCTTTATGACCGGGCGCGACGCGGCCGGGCAGCCGGCGCCGAGCTTTGGCGACTACCCGCCGGACTTCTTCGACCTCATCATCATCGACGAGTGCCATCGCGGCGGCGCCAACGACGAAGGCAGTTGGCGCGCCATCCTCACCTATTTCGCGCCGGCGGTGCAGCTCGGCCTGACGGCGACGCCGAAGCGCCGCGCCAACGCCGACACCTACGCCTATTTCGGCGAGCCGGTTTACACCTACTCGCTGAAGGACGGCATCAACGACGGCTTCCTCACGCCCTTCAAGGTGAGGCAGATCGCCACCACGCTCGACGACTACGTCTACACCAGCGACGACGAGCTGATCGAAGGCGAGGTCGAGGCGGGGCGGCGCTACACCGAGAGCGACTTCAACCGCGTCATCGAGATCGCCGAACGCGAACGCTATCGCGCCCGCCTGTTCATGGACGCCATCGACCAGACGCAAAAGACGCTCGTGTTCTGCGCCACCCAGGACCACGCCGCCGCGGTGCGCGACCTGGTCAACCAGATGAAGACCAGCCAGGAGCCGAACTACTGCGTCCGGGTGACGGCCAGGGATGGCGCGCTTGGCGAGCAGTTCCTGCGCAGCTTCCAGGACAACGAAAAGACCATCCCGACGATCCTGACCACCTCGCGGAAACTTTCAACCGGGGTCGACGCGCGCAACGTGCGCACCATCGTGCTGATGCGCCCGGTCACGTCGATGATCGAGTTCAAGCAGATCATCGGCCGCGGCACCCGGCTGTTCGACGGCAAGGACTATTTCACCGTCTACGATTTCGTAAAGGCCTACGAGCATTTCAGCGACCCGGAGTGGGACGGCGAGCCGGCCGATCCCGTGCCTGCCGCCCCGCCAAAGGGCGGCGGCGCGACGCCGAACGGCGAGGATGGCCAAGGCGAGGATGGACAGGGCGAGGATGGGGACGGCGAGGATGGGCCGCCGCGCCGGCAAACACTGAAGATCAAGCTTGCCGACGGCAAGGCGCGCGCCATCCAGCACATGACGGCGACGACGTTCTGGGGCGTCGACGGCAGGCCGATCTCGGCGGCCGAGTTCATCACCCGCCTATTCGGCGAGCTGCCGGCGCTGTTCAAGGACGAGGACGAGCTGCGCGCGCTGTGGGGCCAGCCGGGTACACGCAAGGCGCTGCTGGAGTGCCTGGCCGAGAAGGGCTACGGCCGGGAGCAGCTTCACGCAATCGAGCGCATGATCAGCGCCGAGACAAGCGACCTCTACGACGTGCTGGCCTACATCGCCTTCGCGCTGTCGCCGATCACCCGTCAGCAGCGCGCCGACGCCAGCCGGGCTTACATTGCCGCAAGCTATGACGCGAAGCTGCAAGCCTTTCTGGGCTTCGTGCTCGTGCAATACGTGAAGGAAGGCGTCGGCGAACTGGAGGAAGCCAAGCTGCCCCACCTGCTGGAGCTGAGATACCGGGCGGTCAGCGATGCGGCGGCGGAGCTTGGCGGGGTGGCGGCGATACGCAGCGCGTTCGTCGGCTTTCAGCAGCACCTCTACCCGATGACGAGAGCCGGTGTCGTGATCTGAATACCCGTCCGTCGCGAGCGCGAGGCGGGGCCGGATCGCGGGCGGCGGCGGATGATAAACGTAACGTCATCCGCCTCCCACCCTGAGGACAGGGCGGCTGTGGATATTTGCCGGCTACGCCGCGCCGCGCTTCGTCACCCACATCGACGATCGGGCGATCGCGGCGGTCACCGCGCTGTATCGCCGCCTGCTGCCGCCGGGCGGCGCCATCATCGACGTGATGTCGAGCTGGGTCAGCCACCTGCCCGAGGACGTCGCCTACGCCCACGTGACCGGGCACGGCATGAACGCCGCCGAGCTCGCCGCCAACCCGCGCCTCGATAGGCGCATCGTGCAGGACCTCAACCGCGCGCCGGTGCTGCCGCTCGCCCCGGCGTCGCTCGATGCCGCCTGCCTGTGCGTCTCGGTGCAGTATCTGCAGCGCCCCGTCGCGGTGTTCACCGGCCTGCGAGAGGCGCTCCGCCCAGGCGCGCCGCTCGTCATCAGCTTCAGCAACCGCTGCTTTCCGACCAAGGCGGTGCTGGTCTGGCGAGCGCTCGACCCGCAAGGGCAGCAGGAGCTGGTCGCCGCCTGCCTGGAGCGCGCCGGCTTCGTCGCCATCACCGCCAGCCGCGAGACGCACGGCGCCGGCGACCCGCTATTCGCGGTGGTCGGCCATGCGCCAAGCTGAGCGCCGGTGGTCAATGACGCCTCGGGCGTCCAACGTAACGCCTTGATAAGCCAGCGTGGGAGCCCGCTCATTGGCGAAATGTCAAGGGGCGGTCTTGATCTTTGCGGTTCCGC
>CAXTSD010000170.1:0-3432 GCA_964246775.1 uncultured Acetobacteraceae bacterium
GGCGTCACCAGCCCATCCTGAAACGCCATCCCGTACAGCAGCGGCTTCAACGCCGAGCCGGGCGAGCGGGACGCCATCGTCAGGTCCATCGACCCGGCGGCCCGGCCCGGCGCGCCATCGCCGGAGACCGCCGCCAGCACCGCCCGGCTGCGCGCATCGGCGATCAGCACGGCGAGCGACACGCGTGGCGGCAGCCGCGCCAGCCGCTCGCCCACCAGCCGTTCGAGCGCGACCTGCAGCGGCAGATCGAGCGTGGTGACCAGCCCGTCCGGGTGCGGCGAGGTCGCCAGCAAGCTGCGCCACGCCGGCTCGGCATGACGCGGAAAGCGGATGCGCGCGACGGGAAGCGCCTCACTCTCCGCCCCCGTCTCGTCGCCGAGCAGGCGGTTGCGCAGGCGCAGAGCGCGTTCCGGATGGCGGTCCGGGTGGAGTGCTTCCGGACGCCGGGGAATGGCGACCAGCAGCGCCGCCTCCGCCCGGTCCAGCGCCGCCGGCGGCTTGCCGAACCAGGCCTGCGACCCGGCGCGCACCCCCTCCAGGTTGCCGCCGAACGGTGCGAGGGTCAGCCAGATGCCGAGTATGTCGCGCTTGGCGAACCGCCGCTCCAGCTGCACGGCGCGGAACGCCTCGATCAGCTTGCTGCGCAGGGTGCGGGGGCGAGGCTCGAGCAGCCGCGCCGCCTGCATCGTCAGGGTGGAACCGCCGGACACCACCCGCCCGGCCCGTGCCCACTGCCAGCCAGCGCGCAGGATGGCGCGCAGGTCGACGCCGCCATGGTCGTAGAAGCGGCGATCCTCCGTTTGCACCAGCAGGTCGAGGAACACCGGGCAGACCTGGTCGGCCGCCGTGCGCAGGCGCCACGCGCCGTCCGAGGCGGGCAGCATGGCCAGGGTGCGGCCGTTGCGGTCCAGGATCTCCGCCCCCGCCCGATCCAGCCGCGACAAATCCGGCGGGAACGCCCGGTCGAGCAGCAAGAAACCGCCCGCACCACCAGCGACCAGGCCAAGGCCGACGCTCGCGGCCAGCAGCAGGCGGGCAGCCAGGCGGCATCGGACCACTAGCGCCTGATCGTTTCAGGTTGGATCAACCTGAACCGTTCCATCAGTCGCTCCGACGACGGCTAAAGCAGGGCCGGTGAACGAATGTGAACCGGTCATGCTTTAGCGCGGCGGCTGCACGTCGATGCGGTTGCTGCCTTGGCGCGCGAACACGGCAGGCCGGTACATGTCGGACAGCTCGGCGCCCGGGAGCTCGAAATTGCCCGGCGTCACCGCCCGCAGGCGCACCGCGATCCGGAAGGCGGGCTGGTCCGTGGTGAGGTCGATAACCGCCTGGAACCGGTCATCCGCCGCCGGCATCGCTCGCGGGTCGGACAGCGTGCCCAACCAGGGCATGCCCGGCACGTCGCCCGCCGCCAGCCGGCCCGCGATCTCCCACCCCGCCGGCAGTCCTTGCAACAGCTGCGCCCGGTGCGGCTGACCGTCATCGGCGGCCCCCTCGAGCAGCAGCACGAACACCGTGTTCTGCCGCAGGTGCGACAGGTCCAGCGCCGAGCCGTCGCCGTTGAGGAAGCGGCGGCTGATCCGCATGCCCGACCGGGCCGCCGGCGGCGCCTCGATCAGCACGCCGCTGGCCGAGACGGTCTGCCACATCGGGCGGTCGCCGGTGTTGCGGGCGCTGGCCGGGCCGGTGAGCGCCGCCGTCACCACGGCGGCCGGGGCAAGCGCACGGCCATCCAGGCTGACCCGCGTGACCGCGCCGTCGCGGCCCAGCACAGCCGCGGCAGCGGCCAGCCACGCCTGCTGCTGGGTGTCGAGCGCGCTCGGCTTGGTGTCGCCGCCGGGCAGGCGGGCGATCAGGTCGGGCAGGCGGTCAGGCAGCAGCCCGCTTTCCCGCAGCAGCAGCGCGACGCCGGCGGCGTCGCGGGTAGCGTCGCCGTAGTCGTAGTCCCAAGCCGTGCGGCCCGGTAGCGCGATCGCCGCGGCGAAGGCCTGCTCCGCCCGCGGCCGGTCGTTGCCGAGCGCCAGCGCCGCCCCCAGCTGGGCGCGGGCGAGCGGAGTGGGCACGTCTTCGAGGCTCTTGAACAGCACCCGGTTGGCGCCGGCGCGCGGCTGCCCGGCGAGTGCCGCGATATACAGGCGGTAGGCCTGCAGCGCGTTGCCCTCCGCATCGCTGCCGGCGGTGCCGATCGGGTCGAGCTGCGCCTGCAGCGCGTCGGCCATCGCCGCCTCGCCGACGCTCGCGCCCGCCGTCCTGGCCCGCAGCAGGAACTCGGTGGCGTAGGCGGACAGCCATGGTTGCGCGTCGTCGTTGGCCGACCACAGCCCGAACGCGCCGTCAAAGCGCTGCCGGTCCAGCACCGTGTCCACGGCGTGTTGCAGGCGAATGGCGCGATCCGGCCCGGCGAGCGCACCGTCCTGCAGCAGCGCCAACGCGAAGCCCTTGCTGGTCGCCTGCTCCAGGCACAGCAGCGGATAGGCGTCGAGCGCCCGCACCAGCGCGCCGGCATCGTAGCGCACCGGGGCGCCGAAGCTGGCGCTGGCATGCCAGGTGCCGTTGATGAACAGGGCGGTCTGCGGCGCCACGTCGTCGGTGCCGCCGGCCGGCAACTCGGCGGCGCTTACGGCACTGGCGAGGCCGCGCACGGGATGGACGTCCAGCGTCGCCACGTGCTGGGCATAAAAGCCGCCGGGGCCGGAGACGTCCAGCTTGACATGCGCCAACCCGACATCGCTCGCCCGCAGCATCAGCGTCGACATCGCCTGCGCGCCATGGGCGAGGCTGGCGGTCAGCACGCCCTCACCCGCCATCGATAGCGGGCCGTCGGTCGTCACCCGCACCGTGACCGGGCCGTCCGGCAGCGCCACGTTGTGCAGCAGCACGCCCATCTGCGCCACGTCGCCAGGGGCGAGAAAGCGCGGCAGCAGCGGCTCGGCCACCAGCGGGTCGCGCACGAAGATGTCGGTGGCGACGGAGCCCAGCCGGTTGCCCTCCCACGCCATCGCCATCAGCCGGACCTGCCCGTTGAAGTCGGGAAACGGCAGCACGACGTCGAGCGTGCCCGAGGCATCCGCCCGCGCCGGCGGCTGAAACAGCGAGACGATCTGCTGCGGGATGTCGGGACGGCCGAACGCCGCCTCGTCGCCGCCCTGGCGCAGCGCCGCGGCGTTACCCTCGGCCGGCGCGATCAGGCGACCCCAATCATCGCGGATATCGACGCCGAGGCTGCGGCGGCCGAAATAATGCGGCCCGGCATCGGGCGTGGTGAAGCCGGTCAGGCGCAGTATGCCCTCGTCCACCGCGGCGACGCTGACCCAGGCGCCGGGGGCGGTGTGCAGCTTGACATGCGCGGTGGCGCGCGGCGGCACCGCGTCCGGCGCGTCGAACGCGACGTCCAGCTTGCGGGACGCCGGGTCGACGCCGAGCCAGGTC
>CAXTSD010000170.1:3442-5896 GCA_964246775.1 uncultured Acetobacteraceae bacterium
GCGCCGGCGGGGCGCGCCGCCCGCCGCGCCCCCCCCGCCGCCGCGAAACACGTGCAGCGCCACGTAGGCGCCGGGGCCCCAGGCGGCGTCCACCGGCACCTCGAAATCGGCGCCGCCCGCCGGCACGTCGACGTTGCGGGCGGACAGTACCCGGTCGGTCATCACCAGCAGCGTCGCCGGCCCGGCGAACGGCGCCGCCACGTGCAGGCGCGCCGTGGCGCCTGGCGCGTAGGCCTGGCGATCCGCCGACACGTCGGCGCGGTCCGGCACGTCCGGGCTGTCGGAGCTGGCCCAGCCCGATCGGAAGCGCACCGAACTCGCCGCCAGCCCGCGCGGCTCCATCACCTCCAGTCGGTAGCGGCCGAACTCCAGCGTGCGGGCGAAATGCAGCGTGCCGCTCGCCGGGATCGTCACGTCGTGGCTCTCGAGCGGCTCGTCCCGCCACACCGTCTCGTAGGACGACAGGCTGCCGTTCTCCACCAGCCGCCAATCCGGCCGTTCGCGCACCAGCCGCAGCCGCACCGGCAGCGCCATGCGGCGCCCGTCGGGATCGATGGCGGCGACGTCGAACCCGGCTTCGGATCCGGCATCGACCGAGCCGTCGAAGCCGGGCTTGTCGAAGCTGGGCTTGTCGAAGCTGGGCTTGTCGAAGCTGGGCTTGATGCCGATCAGCGGCGCGGCCGGGCGGACCGGGATCGTCGCCCTCGCGTGCGCGGCGTGTCCGGAGGGGTCATTCACCGATACGTCCAGCGCCGCCTGCACCGGGTGCGTCGTGTCCGGCGCGACGGGCAGGCGCAATGCCAGCGCGGTGTGCCCGGCGTCATCCGTGACCGGCATGGTCACGGTGGTCGCCTCAGGCGCAAACGCCTCGTCCGCCAGCCCGACCTGGTAGCCGGCCAGCGCCTCCGGCGGATGCGGCGCGAAGCTCAGCCGGATCTCGGCGCTGCCGGTCAGGTGAGCGGCGGGCGCGCCGTAGAGGAAGCGGGCGTTCACCGGGACTGCTTGCGTGTTGCCGGCGGCGAGTTGGCCCGGCAGGGCGCCGAGCGCCACCGCCAGGCGGTCGGGTACGAAGGCGTCCACCGTGAATTGCGCCTCCCCCAGCGATGGGCCTTTCGGATCGGCCAGCACCTGCACCGTCCAGGCGCCGGCGGGGGCGCCGCCGGACAGCGCGGCGGCCAGGTGCAGTGACGCGCCGCCGCCGGGCTGCACCACGCTGTCGGCGAACACGGTGCCGTTGGGGCGCTTGATCCGCAGGTGGGCCGGGCGCTCGACCGGCTGCCCGGCGGCGTCCCGCAGCAGCGCCATCACCTGCACCGTCTCGCCTGGTCGGTAGATGCCGCGGTCGGACCAGACAAAGGCGTCGAGCGGACCGGGCTGCCTGGCACCGGTGACGCCGCGATCCGACAGATCAAAGGCGGCCGCCTCGAGGTCCAGGCTGACGAAGTCGTCCGGGGCGCCCGGCGCGCCCGCCAGCGTGCCCTGAACGGCCGAAGGCGCCATCACGCCCTCGCCATGCAGCAGCGGGGCGGCGAAATGCGCCATGCCGTCCGCGTCCGTATGGGTTTCGGCCAACACGTCGTTGTTGTGCGCCATCAGCCGCAGGGCCACGCCGGGGCGCGGCGCGGCGTCGGAGTAGCCGCGCACCTGCACCGTCAGCCCATCGCCACCCCGCCAGACCGTGGGCGCGAGGTCGGTCTGCAACACCGGCTGCACCGCCCGCGCCACATAGCCGGCCTGGCCGTCATCGGGGCGCACCGTCACCGCGTACAGCCCGGGCGTGCGCATCGCCTCGGCGGGCAGCGGCAGCACGGTGTGCAGCCGGGCATTCGCGGTGAAGCCCGGCAGCGCCGCCTTGCCGCTCCACACCACGCGCGCCTGGTCGCTGCTCAACTGGCTGGCGACGTAGTCCTCTATCGGCTTGCCCAGCGTGTTCTGCGCCGTCCAGGGCAGCAGGGTGCGCTCGGTGAACAGCACGATGCCGAGCTTCACGGAGGAGATGTTGCTGCTGGTGAGCACGATCCGGGGCGCCTGGCCGCGCGGCAGCAGGAACATGCGGTTGTCGAAGGACAGCAGCGGCGAGCGGTTGCCCATGGCGAGGGCGGCGGTGGTCTCGGCCTTCATCGCCGTCCCGCCCTCGCCGGGCATGCCCCGGCGCAGGATGGCGCGGGTGATGGCGGCGAGCGGCAGGCCGGAGACGCAGATCTCGTCACCCTCGCGCGTGATCGCGGCGTCCGGCACCGGCGGGTCGAGCCGCAACCAGTCCTCCGGGTGGAAATCGTTGCGGCGCGAGGGCGGCAGGTTGAACACGATGCAGGCGCGCGGCGGGTCCGCGTCCACCTCGGTCCGCACCCGCGCCACCAGCAGCCCGGCGGCCTGGTTCGCATCCGCCAGCATCTGTCGATAGACAACGTTGTCCGGCGCCAGCGCGACCGCCTCGGCCAGCGCCTGGCCCGC
>CAXTSD010000171.1:0-5870 GCA_964246775.1 uncultured Acetobacteraceae bacterium
ACCCTGCCTTCCCCCGCCTCGCTGTCCCCACCTCGCTTCCTCCCGCCTGGGCCGCCGCCGGCCGCCGGCGCGCCAACAGCGGTTTTCACTCCGAGCGGCGATGCCCTAGGATCATGGCGCCGGCCCGCCGGCCGTCGGCTGCGGCGTGACCGCCCGCCCGTGGCCTTCGCTCAGGCGCGCGGCATTCAGTGAGAGGACGCACGTGGTCCCACGTTTCGGTTTGATTGTCGCCTCGAGCCTGCGCGAGATTTCCCTCGAGCTTGACCGTGCCGGCGCGACACCGGCCGCCTCGCCCGCGCCACCATCTGCGCCGTCTACCGCGCCGCCGTCTGCGCCGTCTACCGCGCCGCCGCTGGTCGACGTGTCGAGCGCCGAGCGTCTGGCCAGCGGGGCGATGATCTTTCCTATGCGCACCGGCTCGAGCTTCACCGCCAAGACCGCGTGGCACGTGTTCGCCCGCCCGGCCGGAGCCGGCTCAGGCGTGGCGCAGTTCGACGGTGCCGGGGTGATCGACGCGGCGACCGACGACGACGCCTTTGTCGAGCTCGCCTATCGCGTCATCCTGCGACGCGACGCCGACCGCGATGGCTATCGCGCCTATCTCGACTCGCTGCGCAGAGGCCTGCAGACCCGTCGCGGCATGCTGCGCGACCTCGCCGGCTCGCCGGAGGCGCGGGATCGCGGCCGGCTGCTGCTGATCATGCCGGGCGACTGGCTGTCGCCGGCGAACGAGGCCGACCAGCCGCCGCCTGCGGTGCGCGTTGATCTTGGCAGGCTGCCGGCGTGAGGCCTACGCCCGCTAATACGCCAGATCCGCAAGATGCCCGGACGCCATCGCGATGATCGGAAACTTTGTCGCGAACGTCTCGATCCTCAGCCCGCGACGTCGCGCATAGGCGAGGTCCGAAGCGTCCTGGAAGTGCAGGAACGGCGAGACGACGAACCGCGTCTCCTCGAAGGCGTGCGTCGCGGCGAACTCGCCGTACCAGTTATACTCCCAGGGACAGATCAGGATCGCGTCGGCGGGCGTGAGGCGGTGGCGCTCGAACAGGCCGACCAGGCGGACAAGCAGCGACCTCGAAAAGATCTGCCCCGGCTGATAGAACAGCCAGCGTGTGTTGCCGAACGCCTTGAACGGAACGTCGCTGCGCGCGACCGCGTCCGGATTGTCGGGATCGAGGTGCTTGTAGTGCCGGAACGCGTCGAGATGATCGACCACCGCCTCGGGCCGGGCCGGGAAATGCCCGGCCCCGGGCGTCAACCTGCCGTCGATATAGGCGAGCAGGTCAGCGTTGTCCGGCTTCAGCACCGTGCGTATCGACGAGCCGCAGGCGATGAACGGCCTGCCTTGCGGCCGCAGTTCGGCGGCGGCGATGTCGCGGATGAAGTAGCAGTCGGAATCCAGCACCAAGTAGTGATCCGCTTGCATGACGCGCCACGACATCAGCTTGCAGACCTGCTGGCCGCGCCAGCCGCTGAGCGCCGCGAGGTCGGCGTCGCAATAGCTCTCGTCGGCGACGACGCTGACGTTGCGCGGCAGGTCGAAGCGGTCGCGGAACGCCGGCAGGTCAGCCCGCGGCAGCGACAGGGTGAGCGGCAGGTCGTCCGGATTATGCGCGGCGAAGGTCGCCAGCAGCTGCGCCAGGCAGGCAAAGTCGCCGGCGTAGGATTTGCAGAACAGGCCGACCCGATCCGTCATCGCGCCCGCTTCGTCTCGCCCATGCCCGACCATACGTAGCCGTGCCCGGCTCGGCAATCCTCGCCAGGTGGCGCCGCCTCGCCGTGTTCGCCGGCCTGGCGCTGAGCACGCCGGCGCCCGGGGCGACGCTCGAGGCGCGCAGTTTCGGCGTGAACCTGTCGCAGTCGCTGATCAACCCGCTCGAGCCCGGCGCCTCGGACGCGGCGCTGCGCCAGGAGGTCGCGGCCATACTCTACGACGTGCGGATGACTGGCGGCCAGGTCGTGCGCTGGATCGTGACCGACGTCTGGCCGCACTGGCGCTGCGGCCCGGACCCCGAGGACCAGCGCTCCGGCGCACTCGACCCGGCCTGGTATCTGGTCAGCCGGGCGCTGCTCGAGGGTGCCGCGGCGCAGCACGTGAACGTCGGCGGCGTGCTCGCCAACCTCCGCACTGGCGGCTGCGCGGGCCTGCCCCCCGACGCGCCCGACGCGAGCGCGGCCGGGGCGGACGCGGCCGCCTGCCAGGCGACGGCGGGCTACTACGGCGCCGGCGCCGAGGCGGCGGTGTTCGACGATGCCGGACGACGAGCCCACCTCGCCAGGCGCTTCGCCGCGATGGCCAAATATCTCGCCGGCTTTCCCGCCCTCGCGGCGGTCGAGATGTTCAACGAGCCCGACCTCGCGCTGACCCGCACGACGGCGTTCTGGTCGGCAGTGAAAGACCTGCACGCGGCGATACGCGAGGCGAGCCCAGCCGCCGCGCGACTCGCCGTATTTTCCGGCGTCGCCGCCTGGGACGGCGACGTGGTGCGCGCCGCCCGCACGACCGGCGCGCTGCCGCTTGAGCCGGTGGCGAGCGTGCACGCCTATCTCGATTTCGGCGCCCGACCGCCGCCCGAAGCGAGGCTCGCCGCGCTTACCGCCTACCTGCGCGCGCTGCTGGCGAACAAGTCGCTGATCGTCGCCGAGATCGGTTCGGACGTCGCCGTGCCGACGCTCGAGCGATACCGCCGCATGCTCGACGCGATCATCGGTTTCTACCTGCGCTCCTCGGCGGGCGTGTGGGTCTGGGGCAATTTCTTCCACGAGCCGGAGGAGACGGATTTCCGTTTCGACTTCAATCACCGCTCGGAGATCGGCCCCGCCTTCAGGCCGTATTTCTTCGCCGATCGCGAAGCGGAGTTCAGGCAGCCCCGCCCGGTCGCCGGCGACAACCCGCAAAGCGGCCGGCGGGAGCGCCACGAGGTGAGCGTCTTGCGCCTGCAGGCGAGCGAGCCTGAGCGCTGGCGGCGCAACGCCTGGGTCGTCGTCATCGACGGCAGGCGCTTTGTCGGGTTTTCGCGCGCCGGCGTGTTTTCGCGACCGTTTCCTACACCTGGCCGGTTCGCCGACCCGCCGCCGACCGCCTTTCTCGGCGAGGCGGGCGCGCGGCGGCAGTGGCTGACGCTGGCCTATGACGGAGGGCGGTGGGCGCTGCGGCTCTCCGCGTGCCGCGACGCTGCGAATACCGCGAGCAACGATGGGGCGGGCACCGAGACGGCGAGCCCGACGCCCGACTTCCTGCTCGGCCTCGCCGCGCAGGAGCACCAGGATCTCGCCGGCTGCGCGAGGTCGGTCGCGCTGTTCGCCGCCCGTGTCTGAACGCCGCCGGACAAGTCGATCTATTGCCGCAGCGAGTTGCTTGAAGTAACGGACAACTCATTACTTTGGTAGATTATGTGAAGTTCCCCCGACGATTTTATGACCGGTTAATGAAGAGACGAAGTCGCGTGTTTTCGTCGCCTGCCTGATGTGCGACGCTAACCACTGGGCGTCGATCAACTGCCGCAAAACCGCGCAGTGCCGCAAACCAGGGGATGAACCATGGCGCATCTGGACAAGTCTTCGATCTTCGCGACCGGGGCGGCGGGCGAGACGCAGCCCGACTCGATCACCATCGGCGGCGGCTCGATCTGGGCGGAATACGGCAACGGCGCCGATTCGACGGGCGCCGGCGGATCCAGCACCATCGTGCGCTACAGCCTGTCGGGGCAGGTGCAGCACAGCTTCACGATCGCCGGCTCCGTCGACGGCCTCAAGATCGACCCGGCGACCGGCACCGTGTTCGCGCTGCAGAACCAGGACGGCAACTCGACGCTCAGCTTCATCGATCCGGCGACCAACACGGTGACCGGCCCGCTCGCCTACGCGCTCACCAGCCCGACCAGCGGCTATGACGACGTCGCCTTCGACAACGGCGTGGTCTACCTCAGCTACACCAACCCGAACGGCTCGGGCGACCCGGTGCTGCAGCGCCTCACCAACGGCGATCAGCCGATCGGCACCCTGGTCACCGCCAACGTGCTGCTCGACGGCGCGACCGGCACCAACATCGCCACCGGACAGAGCGACCAGCCGATCCCGCTCAGCGATCCCGACTCGCTGAAATCGCTTCCCGACGGCCGGCTGGTGCTGTCGAGCGGCAACGACAACGCGTTCACCCTGATCGCCGATCCGGGCACCGCGGCGCAGTCCGAGCGCTTCGTGCAGCTGCAGAACCTGCCGGCCGGATCGTCGCTCGACGACGTCCTCGTGCCGACCGCGAGCGCCGGCACCTTCTACGTCGCCAATGCCGGCACCGACCAGATCGAGGCCTACACCGTGTCCGGCCTGAACACGAGCGACGCCTACGCCTCCGTCGGCACCGAGATCGTCCAGGTCGACCTGCAGACCGGAGCACAGACGCCGCTGATCACCGGCCTGTCCGGCTCGCACGGCCTCGGCTTCGTCGCCGCCGCGACCAGCGCGCCGGTGGTGCAGAGCACCTCGATCTTTGCCACCGGCGGCGAGGCAGGCGGCAGCGCGCCCGACTCAGTCACCATGGCCGGCAACTCGATCCTCGTCGAATACGGCAACAACGCCGACAGCACAGGCAAGCTCGCCAATGGCGGCGGCAGCACGATCGTGCAGTATGGCAAGCAGGGCGCGATCCAGAACACCTACACGCTGCCTGGCTCGATCGACGGCCTGAAATACGACCCGGCGTCCGGCCTGGTGTTCGCGCTCAAGAACCAGGACGCCAACTCGCAGCTGTTCACCATCGATCCGAAGAACGGCGCGGTCAGCGCCCCGCTCTCCTACGCCGCGCCCTACGTCTACGGCGCCGCCTCGGCGCGCGGCTATGACGACGTGGCGTTCAGCAAGGGCCGCGTGTTCCTCAGCGACACCAACCCGGCCCATGTCGGCGACCCGGTCGTCCAGACGCTCAACAACGGCAACAACCCGTCCGGCGCCCTCACCACCACCTCGATCCTGCGGCTCGGCGACACCGGCACCAACCTCGTCACCGGCCAGGTCAACCAGCCACTGCCGGTTGCCGACCCGGACTCGCTCAAGACGCTCGCCAACGGCTCGCTGATCCTGACCAGCGACCACGACGCCTCGCTCACCATCATCGCCAACCCCGGCACCCTCCGGCAATCGGCGAGCTTCGTCACCCTGCCGGCCGGCAGTTCCGGCCTCGATGACGCCATCGTCCCGACCGCCAGCGCCGGCACCTTCTACATCGCGAACGGCGGCGCCAACGACGTGCTGAAGGTCGCGGTGACCGGGCTCAACCCCAACGACATCTACGTCTCGGTCGGCAGCGACAACGCGGTCGATCAGCTCGATCCGACGACCGGCGCGCTCACCCCGGTCATCACCGGCCTCAACTCGCCGCACGGCCTGATGTTCATCGCCTCGGCCGGCGGCGCCTCGGCCAGCACGTCGGCCCTGGCGAGCACCGTCAACCTGAGCCAGGAGATCGCCAAGCTTGGCTCCAGCGCTTCCGGCGTGGCGGTGCCGTCCGCCACCCCGGCCTCGGGCGGCGCCTACCCCGTGCCGGAGCCGGCCACCAGCGGCGGCACGCACCTCGCCGTGCCGACGACGAACTCGCCCTGGGCCGCGCTGATGCACCGGGCGTGATCAGGAAGGAAAGCAGTTCTTTTTCGAGAAAAAGAACCAAAAAGCTTTTGTTATTAAGGATGTTACGCTGAACCCTTAGCAAGCACGATAGGAGCAAAAGTTTTTTGCTGCTTTCTTTTCAAAAAAGCAGGCCTTCCTTAATCAAGCCAATATGGTAATATCCAGCGACTGTCTGAATGCTTTAGAAAAATGGATTTTAAAGGCTTTGTTCGCGTTTGGTGTTGTACGACGCGGTTCTTTGGTTC
>CAXTSD010000172.1:0-5803 GCA_964246775.1 uncultured Acetobacteraceae bacterium
CAGGTTCGGTCGCAGAGCCAAATAGCTGGACAAAAACTCACAGCCTCTCTGCCCTCGACCGGGCACCCATCGCACAAGTGCGATGGGACCCGACGCTGGGGTCAGTGGACCCCAGACCCCGTTTATTAAAAAACTTCTATAATAGCATTTGTAGATAATCTTGTAACTGGCTTCTGCAGATAACTTTTACAAAAAATTTTAAATAAAAGGATTTCAAAGGCTCCGCCTTTGATGGGGTCAAGGGGCAAAGCCCCTTGTCTGGTCGTGGTCGATGTCGAGGCGAGGCAGTCGGTGTTGGCCGCGAAACTGTCATACTGCCGCAAGAGCGATGTTGCTAAAGCATCATCGTATCAGACGAGGTTCTCGTTTGGTTTGATAAAGACGCTCGCCCGCAAGCAGAGCCGGGGGTGTGGTGCGATCCGCTTTGATCGGGACACGCTCAAGGCGCCTGCCGACGGGCACGGCCGGAGTTTCGCAAAGGTGCCTTCCTGGACGGCGTCGACGTTGGAGGCGGAGCAGGTCGCGAGCGCCTATGGGCGTTGGGCGCCGGTCTACGACATACTGTTCGGCCCGGTGTTCCGGCGCGGCCGGCTCGCCGCCGTCGCCGCCGCCGAGCGCGTCGGCGGGCGCATCCTCGAGGTCGGCGTCGGGACGGGATTGTCGCTGCCGAGCTACGCGAGCAGCAACCAGCTGACCGGGATCGACATCTGCGAGCCGATGCTCGAGCGGGCGCGGCTGCGGGTGCGGCGCCTGGGACTGCGCCACGTCAGGAGCATCGCGGTTGGCGACGCCGAGAACCTCGACTTTCCGACCGCCTCCTTCGACGTCGTTGTCGCGCAATACGTCGTCACCGCCGTCGCGCAGCCGGAGCGCGCGCTTGACGAATTCGTTCGCGTGGTGCGTCCGGGCGGCGAGATCATCCTGACCAGCCGCATCGGCGCCGAGACCGGGCTGCGCGGCACCATCGAGCGATGGCTGATGCCGCTGACCAGCCGGCTTGGCTGGCGCACCGAATTCGCGTGGTCGCGCTACCAGCGCTGGGCGGCGTCCTGCCCGGCGGTGACGTTGCTCGAGCGCCGGGCGTTGCCGCCGCTCGGACATTTCTCGCTGATCCGCTTTCTCAGGGTGGCCGACTGAGCTCCCGGTTCCGCTTCATTGCGAAAGGCACGGCATTGCGCAGCTTTCTTGACTGTCTCAGGACCCAGCGCTGGGACGACCATCGCTATTACCACCACAGCCTGATCAACCAGTCGCTGCATCTGCTCAGCGCGGTCAGCTTCGTCATCGCCTACGGCGTGATGTTCAAGGATCCGGCCTACGCCGCCCTGCTCGCCTGGATGGTGTCGATGACCAGCCGGCAGATCGGCCACCTGGTCTTCGAGCCCAAGGACTATGACGTGGTGAACGACGCGACGCACGACTACAAGGAGCAGATCAAGGTCGGCTACAATCTCAGACGCAAGATCGTTCTGATGGCGATCTGGGCTCTATCGCCGCTGGCGCTGGTGTTGAGCCCGACGCTGTTCGGCCTGTGCGCAAAGCCGCCTTCGGTCGCGATGTTCGCCCGCCACGTAGGCAATCTGTGGCTGACGATCGGCATCGGCGGATTGCTGTTCCGCACAGTGCAGCTTTTCATCATCAGGGACGTGCAGACCGGCCTCGTCTGGGCGCTCAAGATCATCACCGATCCGTTTCACGACATTATGCTCTATCACCGGGCGCCCGCCGCGCTGTTCGCCGGCGATGCCGCCTTGACCCGTTCAGGTGATCCCACCTGATCGCGCGCCGCGTTTGAGGCCGGGAGCGGGCGGCGGCGGGCGGCGAGCATCTCGCGCAGGATGCCGGTGCGGATCGAGCGGTTCGTCGCCGTTCCGACCCACCACCAGCCATCCGCCTGCATCTGCCTGCAGGCTTGCAGGAAGCGCTCGCTGATGGCGGCGAAGTCAGCCTCGGTCACGTTCAGGCTGAAGATCAACCGCCCGGTGCCGACCCAGCTCAGCGCGATGCCGGCTTCGCGCAAATAGTATTGCAGCAGCCAGTTGTAGCGCGACGGCGCGCTGTAGCAGACCGTCCAGATCGACGACAGGTTGGCGACCCGGACCGGCAAGCCGGCCTCGTCGAGCTGTCGGTTGAGGCGCTCGGCGCGGCCGTCCCAGACCTGGTCGAGCGTTTCATAGAGCGCCCGGATTTCCGGCCGATCGATGTGATCGAGGAACTCCGCCATCGCGCCCATGACGTACGGATGCGAGTTGAACGTGCCGCGGGCGAAACAGATATCCGCCGGGCGGTCGTCGCGGTAGCGTTTCATCAGCGTGGCGCGCCCGCACAGCACGCCGACCGGCAGCCCGCCGCCGAGCGTCTTGCCGTAGGTCACGAGGTCAGGCTGCACGCCGAAATACTCGGCCGCACCGCGTCGCGCGAGGCGGAAGCCGACGAACACCTCGTCGAAGATCAGCACGATGCCGCGCTCATCACAGACCGCGCGCAACTGGCGCAGCCAGCCTGTGTAGGCCTCCCGCTCGACGCCGGCCCGGCGACCGCCGGCGACGAGTGTCGAGTCGGACGGCGCGCCGGCATTGGGGTGCAGCGCCTGCAACGGGTTGACCAGCACGCAGGCGATGTCACGGCGCCGGCGCAGCACCCGCAACGTGTGCTCGGACAGCTCGGCCAGGGTGTAGGTCTGGCGCGCCGTCGCCGGATTGCCGATCCCCGGCTGCACGTCGCCCCACCAGCCATGATAGGCGCCGCAGAACCGCACCAGATGCGAGCGGCGCGTGTGGTAGCGCGCGAGCCGAACCGCCTGCATCACCGCCTCGGTGCCCGACATGTGAAACGACACTTCGTCGAGCCCCGATATCTGGCGCAGGCGGGCGACGTTCTCGGCGACGACCGGATGATAGGCGCCGAGCACCGGCCCGAGCTCGCCGACGCGCCCGGCGGCACGCGCGATGCAGGTTTTGTAGAAATCGGAGCCGAACAGGTTGACCCCGTAGGAGCCGGCAAGATCGTAGAACTCGTTGCCGTCGAGGTCGGTGAGCGTGACGCCGGACGAGGCGGCGACAAAGCCGCCGACCGGCAGGCGCCGTTGCGTGACGGCGCTGAACTGGAACGGCACGCGATAGGCTGCCGTGAACTGCATGTCGGAGACGGCGCCGGCGGTTGCCGCCGTCAGCGCGTTCGACTTCGCGTAGCGCTCGGCGAAACTGTCGGACAGCCGCGCGAAGCCGTCCTGCCGCCGCCGGACGATCTCGTCCGGTGCCTTGTCCACGCGGAAGAACTGATCGTCGTCGTAGCTGTAGAACGGGATCAGCGAGGCGACGCGTCGCGCCATCCTGGCATGCCCGGCCAGCGAGCGATGCTTGGCGCGCGACAAGGCAAGGCGCGGCATCAGCCTCGTCCCGGCCGCACCGACGGCGACGGCGCCGGTGGCCGCCCAGGCAGCGATGGTGAAGATCAGCGCCGGCATGCTGTCACTCCCCTCGGCCTGACATACGGGTGACGATGCGCTCCATTATAGACAGGATCGTGCGGCAGGAAGAGCTGAACTTTCTGCTCACCAACCGCATTCCGCGTCGTCCGCTGACGCGATTCATTGGCTGGTTCAGCCGCATCGAGCAGCCGCTGGTGCGCGACGCCTCGCTGCGCATCTGGCGCCTGTTTTCCGAGCTCGACCTTTCGGATGCGGCGGAGACGCGATTTCGCAGCTTGCACGACTGCTTTACGCGACGGTTGCGCAACGGCGCGCGACCGGTCGAGCCCGACCCGGCGATCCTGACCAGTCCCTGCGATGGGATCGTCGGCGCGGCCGGCACCATTCGCGACGGACAGATGCTGCAAGTCAAAGGCTCCGCCTACGCGCTCGGCGACCTGCTCGACGACGACGCTCAAGCGGCGAGGCTGGAGGGCAGCCGCTACGTGACGTTGCGCCTGACGGCGGCGATGTATCACCGCTTTCACGCGCCGCATGACTGTTTGGTGACGTCGGTTGCGCACATCTTCGGCGACGTGTGGAACGTCAATCCGGCAACGTTGCATCGCGTGCCGAGAGTGTTTTGTCGCAACGAGCGCGCGGTGTTGACGCTGTCGCTGCCCGCGAGCGGCCATAGCGTGCTGCTGGTGCCGGTGGCGGCTGTGCTGGTGGCCGGAATACGGCTCAGCTTCCTCGACTTGCCGTCCGGCGCCGCACGCCGCGCGGGCTCAAGCAGGCGCTGCGAGGTGGCGCTCGGCAAGGGCGACGAGATGGGCTGGTTCGAGCATGGCTCGACGATCATCGTGATCGCGCCGCCTCACTCTGCGACGTGCGATGGCGTCGGCGACGGCGCCAGGGTCCGCGTCGGGCAGGCGTTGATGCGGCTACCGCCGGGTCAGGCGGACCTCAGGCGGGAATGCCCTCGTAGCTGCTGATGGCGGCGACCTTTTGCGCCGAGGCCGAGCCTGGATCGAAGCGGTGCTTGAGCCATTCCTGCGCCAGGGCCCGCGCCAGCTCGAGGCCGATCACCCGCTCGCCGAAACACAACACCTGCGCGTCGTTGCTGAGGATCGCGCGCTGCACGGAGTAGACGTCGTGCGCGGTCGCCGCGCGTATGCCTGGCACCTTGTTGGCGCTGATCGCGACGCCGAGCCCGGTGCCGCAGATCAGCAACGCGCGGTCGGCCTTGCCTTCCGCCACCATGCGCGCCGCGCGGACCGCGATGTGCGGGTAGTCGGTGCCGTCATCCCCGGTCACGCCGACATCGGTGACCGCCGAGACGCCTGGGTGCTTCTCCAGATCGGCCTTGAGCGCGTCGCGATAGCGCGAGCCGGCCTGGTCGCAGCCGATAACGATGCGCAACGTGTCATGAGCCATGGATGGTTTCTCCTCCTGCCGCCGCACCGCCGACTATTCGGGTCAAGCGATCACTCTCGACAGGCATGGCGATGCGGACGGGGCGATGCGGACGGGGCGGCTCCTGGCAAGCCGCCCCGCTTCAGCATTACCGCTTCAGCGTGAACGCCGAGACGTAGTTCGCCGTGTTGGCCTTGGTGATCAGGACGCAGTTGAACAACTGCTTCTCGCTCGCCGCACCCGTCTTGCCGGTCTTGAGGAACTTGTCGGCTTCGTCGATCGCCTTCGCCGAGAAGATCGCCACCGGCTGCAGCACGGTGTATTGCAACTCGCCCGCCTTGATCGCGGCGACAGCGTCCGGAGAGCCGTCGAAGCCGCCGACCTTGATGCTGGAGAGCTTCCCGGCTTCCTTCAGCGCCGCGATCGCGCCGAGCGCCATTTCGTCATTGCCGCTGATCACGCCGACGATGTTCGGATGCGCCTGCAGCAGGTTCTGCATCTTGTCGTGGCCCTGCGTGCGGTCCCAGTTGGCGACCTGCGAGCCGACCTTCTTGAGGCCGTCATATTGCGACAGCACGGTCTCGTAGCCGTTCGAACGCGTCGCCGCGTTGTTGTCCGACGGCGAGCCAAGCAACTCGACGTAGTTGCCCTTCTGCCCGACGTCCTTCACCCAACGCTGCGCCCCGAGTGCTGCGCCCTGGGCGTTGTTGGAGACGAGCTGCGCCTTGGCGAGGCCCTCCTGGTTGATCTCGGCGTTGACCAGGAACACCGGGATGTTGGCGGCGATCGCCTTTTTCACCGCGCCCAGCGACCCGCTCGCATTGGCGGGATCAAGGATGATCGCCACCGAGCGGTTGGTGATCGCCGTGTCGATCAGGTTGCTCTCGGTGTTGGTGTCGCCCTTCGACGCGCCGACCGTCGCCCGGTAGCCGAGCTTCTGCGCTTCGGCCGCGGCGACCTTGCCTTCGGTGAGCCAGT
>CAXTSD010000173.1:0-5795 GCA_964246775.1 uncultured Acetobacteraceae bacterium
GCGGCCCGACGGCGCCGGTCTGGCGCTCGCCGTAGCCGGGGCGGGGGGGCGCGTGGACGCCGAGCCCGTGCGGCTGCTCGCGGTGACGGCGCGCGACGGCCGCCACCTGCTGCGCCTCGCCTGGCATCTCGGCAACCGACATCTGCCGACGATGCTGGACGACGCCCGGCTGCTGATCCGTCACGATCCGGTCATCGCCGACATGCTCGCCGGGCTCGGCGCCACCCTGACCGGGATCACGGCGCCGTTCACGCCCGAGGCCGGCGCCTACGACGCCGCGGCGAGCGACGCATTGCCGGAGCACCACCATGCTCACCCCTGACATGCTGCTCCGCGTGCTGGCCTGGAGTTCGCCGGCGTTTCCGACCGGTGCGTTCGCCTATAGTCACGGGCTCGAGTGGGTGGTCGAGGCGGGCGACGTCACCAACCGCGACCAGCTGCTGGCCTGGCTCACCGACATGCTGCAATGCGGCACGCTGTGGACGGACGGCGTACTCGCGCGTCAGGCGATGCGGGCGAAGACCTGCGCGCGATTGCAGAGCCTGGCGACCTTCGGCGCCGCCCTCGCGACGTCGCTTGAACGTCACGGCGAGACGCTGGCGCAGGGCGCCGCGTTTGCCCGCGCGGTGGCGGTGTGGGACCTGCTGCCGCCCGATGTTCAGGCCGCGGCGGAAGCGGGCTGGCCGCTGCCCGTCGTCGTCGGCGCCGCCCTCGATCAGGCCGGCGTTGCGGAACACACAGGCTGCCTCCTGCTGCTGCAGGCGATGACGGCAAACCTGATCTCCGCGGCCTTGCGCCTGGTGCCACTTGGTCAGACCGACGGCCTGCGCGTCACCCGCGCGCTCGAGCCGGTCATCATCGAGACGGTGGCGCTGAGCCGCGCCGCCTCGCTCGACGACGCGGGCGGCTGCTGTCTTGCCGCCGACCTCGCCGCCATGCGGCACGAGACGCAGGCAACGAGGCTGTTCCGCACATGACCGACACCGCCAATCCGTTGCGCGTCGGCATCGGCGGGCCGGTCGGCTCCGGCAAGACGGCGTTGATGGACGCGCTGTGCCGGCGTTTTCGCGACCGCTACGAGGTCGCGGCGATCACCAACGACATCTACACCAAGGAGGACGCCGAATTCCTGACCCGGGCCGGATCGCTGCCGCCGGAGCGCATTCTCGGCATCGAGACCGGCGGCTGCCCGCACACCGCCATACGCGAGGATGCGAGCGTCAATCTCGCCGGCGTCGCTGATCTCTGCCGGCGTTTCCCGGGCCTCGACCTGGTGCTCATCGAAAGCGGCGGCGACAATCTGGCCGCGACCTTCAGTCCCGAACTCGCCGACCTCACGATCTACGTCATCGACGTCTCCGCCGGCGACAAGATACCGCGCAAGGGCGGTCCGGGGATCACCCGCAGCGATCTGCTGGTGATCAACAAGACGGATCTGGCGCCGCATGTCGGCGCCAGCCTCGCCGTGATGGACGAAGACGCGCGTCGCATGCGCGGCGCACGGCCGTTCGTGTTCGCCAACATACGCGGCGGCGGCGGCGTGGCGGAGATCGCGAACTTTGTCGAGAAGCGCGGCGGTCTGAAGTAAGGAAGGGCTACTTTTTTGAAAAAAAGTAGCGAAAAACTTTTGCTGATTCCGCGCTCGCCAGCTTGGCGGCATGGCCATTATAAATAAAAGCTTTTTGGTTCTTTTTCTCGAAAAAGAACCGCTTTCTTTCGCGAGACCACCGAGGACGCACGCGCCCCCGGCGGCGATCGATGTCAGCGCGACTTCTTGTAAAGCGTCTCGGCGATGGCGAACATCTCCTCCGGCGCGTAATCCGGCGTGAAGGCGCCGTAATTGCCCTGCAGGTCGCTGATCTTGCCACCTTCCGGATGGCCGTCAACGACTTCGAGCACGCCCGGCGGATCGCCAGGCAGTGCCTGCTCGCCGTTGCCCCAGATGCCGCTCATCTCGCTGTAGTCGTCCGGGCTGAAGCGATACAGCCGGCGATGGCTGCCCTCCTGCAGGTATTTCTGGCATTCCGGGATGCGGTCGAGGTTGATGTTCGGCGTCGGCAGCATCTTCTCGATCTCGACGCCGGTCAGCTTCTTGAGCGCCAGCGCATAGGCGTGCGCGTGCACCGAGCCGCGAACCAGCAGGTAGCCGCAGACCTCGCGGCCGGTCGGCTCGGTCATCGTCTCGTAGACCCGCAGCTTGTGGATGCGGGCGCCGCATTCGAGGTGGAAGTTGTGCAGCAGGTCGATGATGACGTTGCCGGTCGTGGTGACGAAATCCATGTTCCACGACGCGCCGTTGGCGTTCATCGGCATCGCGCCGCCGCCATTCGAGAGGAACCCGCTGGCGAGGCGGACGTCCTGCATGTCCTTGAACGGGCTGCTGGAGAGATCGACGTTCTCGGTCGGGTCGCCAGGCCCGTTGTT
The DNA here is from genome assembly GCA_964246775.1 of uncultured Acetobacteraceae bacterium. Lineage (GTDB taxonomy): Bacteria > Pseudomonadota > Alphaproteobacteria > Acetobacterales > Acetobacteraceae > CAXMMR01. The sequence continues at coordinate 2,425 of CAXTSD010000173.1, forward strand.
CAGCATCGCAACACCGTTGCTGACCAGCTCGATGTGGCCGAGCTCCTCGGCGGTGATGCTGGCGACCAGGCTGTAGAACGGGCGCAGCTTCGACTTGTTGCGGAAGTTGAAGCTCTGGAACATGTAGTTGCCGAGCGTGGACATCTCGCCGTATTTGCCGCCCAGCAGCTCCTGCAGCGCCGCGCCGGCGTTCGGATCGGGTTTTTTCGGCTCCGGCAAGGCGGCCTGCAGCTTGTCGATTCGCATGAACATGAAGTCTGCTCCGTTGCTGGTGAGAACACATGTCTCCGCCGACCAACGGTGCCGGGTTGCGCGAGTTGCGCCAGCCCCGACGCGGGCGCGGGGAGCACAAGCGATGAGACGGACGGAGACTGCAAATGCCGCTTGAGGTCGACGCCATCGAGACGGACAGGCTGCTGTTGCGTCCTCCGATCGAGGCCGATCTGGACGGCTGGGCCAGTTGCATGGCGGACGAGCGGGTAGCGCGCTTCATCGGCGGGGTGCAATGCCGCTCGCAGGCCTGGCGTTCGCTGGCGACCGTTGCCGGCAGCTGGGCCTTGAGAGGCTACGGCCTGTTCTCGGTCATCGAGCGGGCCAGCGGGCGCTGGATCGGCCGGCTCGGTCCGTGGCAGCCGGAGGGCTGGCCGGGCACCGAGATCGGCTGGATACTGATCCAGGCGGCCTGGGGCCGCGGCTATGCAACCGAAGGCGCCGCCGCCGCGATCGACTGGGCCGTGGATAGACTCGGCTGGTCCGACATCATCCACTGCATCGACGCGGAAAACATCGCCTCCGCCGCGGTCGCCGCCCGCCTGGGCTCCAGCGAACGCGGCGCAGGCCGATACCCGCCGCCCTTCGATCGAAACCAAACCAGGATCTGGGGCCAGAGTGCGGCGCAGTGGCGCCAGCGGCGCGCCGAAATGGCCGCACGACAACCCCGATGCTGAACGCAAGGCGTTGTGTCCGGCGGCAACCTTGTCCTTTGCGGCTGGCCTGCTAGCGTCGAGAGCGATGCGTGGGCAACGCCGTGACCGTCTGACCGTCCTGCCCGGCCTGCTGCTCGCGGTGCTGGCGCTGGTCAGCCAGCTGGCGCTCGGCACGATGGTGCTGCCGGACGACGCCGCGGCGCGGCAGCAAGCCGAACTCGATGTGGCGAGCGTGTTGTGCACTGGCGCGCCGGCGCCTGTCCGTCACGCTCCCGCGCAGCATCATCGCGTCGCGGATGGCGCGTTGTGCCCGCTGAGCATCGCGCTCGCCTTGCCGAGCGTCGTGCCGGTGCTGCCGCCGATGCTGCCGGCGCCGACTGCCGGCAGGGTGCTCCGGCTCGCCACCGCGCGTTCGGCCCGCGGCCCGCCGTCGCTGCTGTCCGGCATCGGATACCCCAGAGGTCCACCCGTCCTGGCCTGAGTTCGTCTCCGCCGCAGGCTAACCGCCTGTCGCCCGAAGTCGCCATCCAGGACACCACACGCAATGCGCATTCCCCTGCCGGCCGCGCTCGCGGCGTCGGCGATCTGCGTCGCGCCGCCGGCGCTGGCGCACGTCGTCGCCGGCGTTCGCGTCTTTCCCGTCACCCTCACCATCGACGACCCGGGCACAGCCGACGAGGCGTCTCTGCCGGCGCTCACCTACAACCGCAGCGGCGCCAATGGCGGCAGCGGCCCCGGCCACGAGGTCGATCTCGGCTTCGAGTATGACAAGACGATCACCTCGAACACGGCGCTGATCCTGAACGACGGCTACGACATCCAGCAGATGAACGGCGGCAAGACCGAGACCGGCTTCGAGAACCTGTACGTCACCGGCAAGTGGCAGGCCTACACCAACGCGCCGCACGAGTTCGTCGTCTCCCTCGGCGTCATCCGCGAGCTCGGCGGCACCGGCACCACCCACACCGGCGGCGATCACTATGGCGCCACCTCGCCGACCGGCTATTTCGGCAAGGGTCTGGGCGATCTGCCGATCGGCGTCCTCAGACCGCTCGCGGTGACCGGGGAGCTGAGCTACACGATCGCCGACAGGGAGCTGAAATCGTTCCAGGCGCCAGCCTTGGCGCCCGGCGCCGTCGCGTCGAGCCCGTTCGACACCGGGCTCGCGGCACAGGTCAACAACGGCAACAACAACGCCTGGTCGGGCGGCGTGTCGCTGCAATACAGCATCCCCTACCTGCAATCGCAGGTGAAGGATTACGGTCTGCCCAACTTCATCGGCAACCTCGTGCCGTTGGTCGAGGTCACCTGGTCGTCACCCGCCGCCTCGCCGAGCGCTCAGGGCACGACGTGGAAAGCGGCACCGGGCGTCATCTACATGGCGCAATGGGGCGAACTCGGCGTCGAGGCGGTGATCCCGCTCAACAAGGCGAGCGGCACCACTGTCGGCGCGGTCGGCCTGGTGCACTTCTTCTTCGACGACCTTTTCCCAAACAGCATCGGCCGACCGATCTTCGAATAGTCCACACCTTCAGATCTCAGGAGACCTCACATGCATCCTCGTCTTTCGCAAACCCGCCTCCGTGCGGCGGCGGTGGCAGCGCTCGTTCTCGGCGCCGGCCCCGCCTCGGCGCACGCCTTTCTCAAGACCGCGACGCCTGCCGTCGGCAGCACGGTGGCGCAGCCGCCAACTCAGGTGGTCATCAACTTCACCGAGGAGGTCGAACCCCGGTTCAGCAGCATCGCCGTGCAGGACGCCGCCGGCACCCGCGTCGATGACGGCAAGCTCCATCTCGCCGGCGGCGACACGCATCTCGCGATCGGGCTGAAGCCGCTGACCGCCGGCACCTACAAGGTGGTCTGGCACGCGACGGCGACCGACACCCACAAGACCCAGGGCTCGTTCAGCTTCACCGTCCGGCCGTAGGGGAGGGCAGGGCGGTGCTGCCATCCTTCAGCATGCCATCGTTCAGCATAGCGGGCGGGCTGCCGCTCGTCATGGCTCGTGGCGTGTCGGTCGCCGCCCTGCTCTGGCTCTTCGGCACGCTGGTATTTCGCCGCGTCGTCGCGCCGGCGGCGGCGGCGCGCATGTCGCCGGCGACCGCCGCGTTGATCGGCGCGCGTCTTGACCGGATGGCGCGGCTCGCCTGCGTCGTCGGCGTGCTGTCGTGCCTCGCCTGGCTGCTCGCGCAGTCAGCCGACATGGCGAGCGCCGCCTCGCTCGCCGACGCGCTGGCGGCGCTGCCGACGGTGCTGCTGCACACCCGGTTCGGCCAGCTGATCGGGGCACAGCTCGTGCTCCTGCTCGGCGTCGGTCTGGCGCTGCGCCGCGCCGCGCCGCGTTGGGCGCCGCCGACGGCGTTGGCGTTGTCGGGCGCCGCACTCGCGCTGCAGGCCGGGCATGGCCACGCCGCCGCGATGTATGCCGGAGTAAGCCTGCTGCTC
>CAXTSD010000174.1:0-5794 GCA_964246775.1 uncultured Acetobacteraceae bacterium
GCGCCGCTCGCTGCTGCGCTTCCTGGCCGAGGGCGGCCAGCGCCCGTTGCTGCTGGACTGGGGGTGGCCCGAGGCGGCCGAGCGGCGCTTCGCCCTCGCCGACTACGTCCGGCTATTGCTGCGCGCGAGGCAGGCGGCGGGCGGCGGCGCGGTCATCGGCTACTGCATGGGCGGGCTGCTCGCCTTGGCCGCCTGCCTGCTCGCTCCAGGCGCGTTCTCCGGCCTCGCCCTGCTGGCAACGCCGTGGGATTTCCACGCCGCCGATGCCGACGCCGACGGCGCGCGGCGGCTCGCCGCGGCCCTGCCGTTGCTCGAGCCGCTGAGGGCGGGGAGCGGCGCGCTGCCGGTCGACGCGCTGCAGGTGCTGTTCGCCGGCATCGACGGCGGCGCCGGCATCGCCGCGAAATACCGTGCCTTCGGCCGCCTGCGCCAGGACAGCCCTGAGGCGGCGCACTTCGTCGCCCTCGAGGATTGGGTGAATGACGGCATCCCGGTCGCCGCCCCGGTGGTGCGCGAGTGCCTCGCCGACTGGTTCGGCCGCAATCTGCCGGGCAGCGGCGAGTGGCGCGTCGACGGCCAGCCGATCCGCCCGGAGGCGCTGCGCCTGCCGGCCCTCGTGGCGGTGCCAGGGCACGACCGCATCGTGCCGCCCGGCTCGGCGCGCCCGCTCGCCTTGCGCATTCCCGGTGCGGCGCTGCTCGAGCCGGCGCTCGGCCATGTCGGCATGGTGATGGGCAGCCGTGCCGAGGACGCGGTCTGGCGGCCGCTGCTGCACTGGCTCTCGGCGCTGCCGGCGCTTATCTAGGGCGGGTTGAGGTCGCTTTGCGACGAAGGGGAACCGCCGGCCATGCAGGACATCGTGATCGTCGCCGCCGCACGCACGCCGGTCGGCAGCTTCAACGGCGCGCTCGCCGCCATGCCGGCGCATGACCTCGCCAGCACCGCCCTCAAGGCCGCCATCGAGCGCGCCCGGCTCGGCGCGGGCGACATCGATGAGGTGATCCTCGGCCACGTGCTGCCCGGTGGTCAGGGTCAGAACCCGGCCCGCCAGGCCGCCCGCAACGCCGGCGTGCCGGACGACAAGACCGCTTTCGGCATCAATCAGGTGTGCGGCTCCGGCCTGCGCGCGGTCGGCCTCGCGGCGCAGCAGATACGTACTGGCGAGAGCGACATCGTCGCCGCCGGCGGCATGGAGAGCATGTCGCTGGCGCCGCACGCGGCCTATCTACGCTCTGGCGTCAAGATGGGCGAGCTCGGCTTCACCGACACCATGCTGAAGGACGGGCTGTGGGACGCCTTTCACGGCTACCACATGGGCGTCACCGCCGAGAACGTCGCGAAATCCTATCAGATCACCCGCGACGAGCAGGACGCCTTCGCCGTGCGCTCGCAAACGAAGGCGTCGGCCGCCGCCCGCGCCGGCCGGTTCGAAAGCGAGATCGCCCCGGTCACGGTGAAGGGCCGCAAGGGCGAGACCGTCGTCAGCGAGGACGAATACATCCGCCACGACGCCGACGCCGCCTCGATGGCGAGACTGAAGCCGGCGTTCAGCAAGGATGGCACCGTCACCGCCGGCAACGCGAGCGGCATCAACGACGGCGCCGCCGTGCTCGTCCTGATGTCCGGCGAGGCGGCTGAGCGTCGCGGCCTTACCCCGCTCGCCCGCATCGCCTCGTTCGCCACTGCCGGCGTCGATCCGTCGGTGATGGGCACCGGGCCGATCCCGGCCTCGCGCAAGGCGCTCGCCCGCGCCGGCTGGTCGGTCGGCGAGCTCGACCTCATCGAGGCGAACGAGGCCTTCGCCGCCCAAGCGATCGCCGTCAACAAGGAACTCGGCTGGGATACCGACCGGGTCAACGTGAACGGCGGCGCGATCGCCCTGGGCCACCCGATCGGCGCCTCCGGCGCCCGCGTGCTGGTGACGCTGTTGCATGAGATGATCCGTCGCGAGTCGCACAAGGGCTTGGCGACGCTGTGCATCGGCGGCGGCATGGGGGTCGCGCTTTGCGTTGAGCGATAAGGCGAGGAAGGTAAGGGGCTTTGCTCCTTAACCCCATTAAAGGCGTAGCCTTTAAAATCCATTTATTTAGTCCTGCCTAATAAATGGTTTCCAAAGGCCGACGGCCTTTGGTGGGTTTGGGCAAAGCCCATGCTTCCTTGCCTTAACTTCCCTAGCGCGCCCGGCGTTAGCCGATGCTATAGCGCGAGGCGATGTACGCTGGACCGCACGATACGTCGTACCGCCGTAGCTTGGCCCTCGACGGGTTGCGCGGCTATGCTGCGGCGTCGGTTGTCATCTTCCACACCATCCTGGCCTGCCGGCCGCAGTTGATCGCGAGCGTGCAGCAAGCCGCCGTCTGGCGACTGCATGGCGGGCGCGCCCTGCTGGAGAAGCTGGTGCTGAGCGCCGTCGATGGCGGGGTCGCGGTGCGCATCTTTTTCGCGCTGAGCGGCATCGTGCTGTTCCGCTCGATGCGGCGACGTCGGTTGCCGGCGGCGCGCCTGTTCTGGTCGTTCGCCTGGCGGCGGCTGCTGCGCATCTATCCGGTGCTGGCGGTGTGCCTGGTGGCGAGCTGGGCGGTGCTGGCGCTCGCTTGCCCGGCGCTGCCGCGGCTGCCGCGGCCGGACTTGCGGGCGCTCGGCGACAATCTCGCGCTCAGCCGGTTCGACGTGGTCGGCGCCACCTGGACGTTGCATGTCGAGCTGGTGATGGTACCGTTGCTGGTGGCGGGGTTCCTGGTCTGCCGTCGGCTTGGCCGGCTCGGCGGGCTGGTCTGCCTGGCCTATACGCTGGCCGGCCACCATTGGCCGGTGCTGCTGTTCGACGACCCGCTGCTTGCCGGGGCGGCGCCGTTCTTCGCCCTCGGCTATCTGATCGAGCAGGGCGTGTTCGACCGTCTCGTCCGATCGCGTCGCGGCGCGCTCGTGGCTTGCCTCGCCACGGCGACCTTGTTCGGGCAGGTGCTGCTGCCGGCGACGATGAGCACCGTGTCGATGCTGCTGCAGCTCGCCAGCCTGCCGTTGCTGCTCGCCTGGCTCGATCGCGGCGTGGGCGGCAGCCCGGCGCACCGGCTGCTCGAGGCGCCGGCGTCGCTCCGGCTCGGGCGGCTCAGCTACAGCCTCTATCTGTGGAACGTGGTCGTCTTCGAGCTGCTGCTGGCGCTGCTGCCGGGCCGGCTCGCGTCGCAACACGCCTTGGCGCTCGGGGTCGCGGTCGGGATGCTGGCGATCGGGCTGACGCTGCCGCTTGCCGCCGTCTCGGAACGTGTGCTCGAGCGCCCGTGGTGGCGATTGTGGCGCCACGAGCGGACGCGGCGACGGCTGGCGGCGACGGTTGCGACGGTTGATCAGTCTGCGGTATACGCCGGCGGCGCCGCCTCCGCCGACATAGCTCAGGGGTAGAGCAACTGATTCGTAATCAGTAGGTCCTCGGTTCAATTCCGAGTGTCGGCACCAGCCGCCGCCGTTCGAGAGCGGCGAGAGCAACTTCAAACCTTGCCGCGCGCTGATGGTGGACTTTGAGCCAATCACCGTTAAGCGAGGCCTGCAGCGTGGCACACCGGATGCGACTGACCGAGGGCAGCCCCTTCCCGCGCGGCGCCACCTGGACCGGGCGCGGCGTGAACTTCGCCCTGTTTTCCGCCCACGCGACCAAAGTCGAGCTGTGCATCTTCGACGATAGTGGCGAGACCGAGCTCGAACGGATCACCCTGCCGGAATACACGAACGAGGTGTTCCACGGCTTCCTGCCCGATGCGCGGCCGGGCACGATCTACGGCTATCGCGTGCACGGCCCGTACGAGCCGGAGAACGGGCACCGCTTCAACCCGAACAAGCTGCTGGCCGACCCTTACGCAAAGTCGATGATCGGGCGCCTCAGGCACGCGCCGGAGCTGTTCGGCTACGTCATGGAGAGCGGCGACGACCTGACCTTTGACGAGCGGGACAGCGCGCCGTTCATTCCGAAGGCGCGGGTGATCGATCCCGCCTTCACCTGGGGCGACGATCGGCCGCCGCAGACGCCCTGGGAGCGCACCGTGATCTACGAGGCGCATGTGAAGGGGATGACGAAGCGGCACCCGGCGGTTGCGGAACCGCTGCAGGGCACCTTCCGCGGCCTAGCCAACCCCGAGGTGATCCGCCACATGAAGTCGATCGGCGTCACCGCGGTCGAGCTGCTGCCGATCCACATGTTCATCGACGACGACTATCTCATGCAGAAGGGCATGGTGAACTACTGGGGCTACAACACGATCGGCTTCTTCGCGCCGGCCAGGCGCTATGCGAGCGTGCCGGACTTCGCATTCTCCGAGTTCAAGGAGATGGTCAGCCTGCTGCACGCCGAACGGCTCGAGGTGATACTCGACGTCGTTTACAATCATACCGCCGAAGGCAACGAGCGCGGCCCGACCCTGTCGTTCAAGGGTATCGACAACGCCAGCTACTACCGCCTGCTGCCCGACCAGCCGCGCTACTACATCAACGACACCGGCACCGGCAACACGGTCAATCTCAGCCATCCCAAGGTGATCCAGATGGTCACCGACAGCCTGCGCTACTGGGTCGAGGAGATGCATGTCGATGGTTTCCGCTTCGACCTAGGCACCATCCTGGCTCGCGAGCCGCATGGCTTTGACCAGCAATCCGGCTTCCTGCGCGCCGTCGGCCAGGACCCGGTGCTGGGGCAGGTGAAGCTGATCGCCGAGCCGTGGGATTGCGGGCCTGGCGGCTATCAGGTCGGCGGCTTCCCGCCGGGCTGGGCGGAGTGGAACGACCGCTACCGCGACACCACGCGCAAGTTCTGGAAGGGCGACGTGGGCGAACTGCCGAACATGGCGACGCGGCTGACCGGCAGCGCCGACTTCTTCAATCATCGCGGCCGGCCGGGCTGGTCGACGGTCAACTTCCTCACCGCGCATGACGGCTTCACGCTTAACGACCTCGTCACCTACAACGACAAGCACAACGAGGCGAATGGCGAGGACAACAAGGACGGCAACAGCAACAACGAGAGCTGGAACTGCGGCGTCGAGGGGCCGACCGACGATCCGGCCATCAATGCGCTGCGCGAGCGGCAGATACGCAACATGCTGGCCACGCTGCTGCTGTCACGCGGCACGCCGATGCTGCTCGCCGGCGACGAGTTCGGCCGCACCCAGGAGGGCAACAACAACGCCTATTGCCAGGACAGCGAAATCTCCTGGCTGAACTGGGACCTGCAGGAGAAGGGGCAGAGCCTGGTGCAGTTCGTCGGCCGGCTCGCCCGCGCCCGCCAGCGCTACGGCGTGCTGAACCGCTCGCGCTGGCTGACCGCGAAATGGAACGAGGAGCTCGGCATCAAGGACGTGACCTGGATCACGCCCGATGCGAGGGAGATGGAGTCCGGCAACTGGGATGACGGCAACGCCCACTGCCTCGGCGTGCTGCTCGACGGCCGCGCCCAGGCGACCGGCATTGCGCGACGCGGCAGCGACCTCACGATCCTGATCATCGTCAATTCCTATCACGACGTGGTCGGCTTCACCCTGCCATCGGTGCCGGGCGGGCATGGCTGGACGCGGGTGATCGACACCAACCTGCCCGACGCCGAAGCCGGACAGAGCTTCGAGTTCGGCAGCGTCTATGACGTGACTGGCCGCTCGCTACTGCTGTTCGAACTCGTGCTTGAGCGCGACTACCAGACCGCGCGCCGCAACGCCGCCGCGTAAAGCCGTTCAACGACTGCTCAAGCAGAAAAAAGAAGGCGAGGGCTCTGCCCTCGACCGGGCACCCATCGCACAAGTGCGATGGGACC
>CAXTSD010000175.1:0-5778 GCA_964246775.1 uncultured Acetobacteraceae bacterium
GCATCATCGTGGCACCCGACGGGCGCGCCGCGATCAACGCCAACGCGCCGCCCTGGCTCGGCACCGCCGGGTCCGGCGACGTGCTGTCCGGCCTGATCGCGGCCTGCCTCGCGCAAGGCATGAAGCCGTTCGAGGCGACCGCCGCCGCGGTGTGGCTGCACGGCGCGGCGGGCACGATCGCCGGCGAGGGGCTGATCGCCGAGGACCTGCTCGACGCGCTCGGCAGGGCGGTGCGTGAGGCGCGGCAGGCGGGCCCGATCCCGACTTGACGCGCTGCGGCCATCCCGCCACATCGAGGGCATGTCGCAACGCCTCCTGATCGACCACCGGCTTGGCGGCCCAAATGCTGGCGGCCCAAAGCTTGAGGGCACGCAGGTCCGCCATCCCGAGAAGCTTCATCGTCCTGACAACAGGATCCAGCCGAAGCCGGACTGGATACGCGTGCGTGCGCCGACCAGCCCGGTCTATCGGCAGACCGAGGCGCTGATGCGCGAGCACAGGCTGGTCACCGTCTGCGAGGAGGCGGCCTGCCCGAATATCGGCGAGTGCTGGTCGCAGCGCCACGCCACGATGATGATCATGGGCGAGGTCTGCACCCGCGCCTGCGCCTTCTGCAACGTGCGCACCGGCCAGCCGGACGCGCTCGATGCCGGCGAGCCGCAGCGCGTGGCGGACGCGGTGGCGCGGCTTGGCTTGCGCCACGTCGTCATCACCTCGGTCGATCGCGACGACCTGTCTGACGGCGGCGGCGGGCACTTCGCCGCCGTGATCGCGGCGTTGCGCGCGGCGGCGCCGCAGACCACGATCGAGGTGCTGACGCCCGACTTCCTGCGCAAGCCCGGCGCGCTCGAGCTGGTGGTGCAGGCCCGGCCGGATGTGTTCAACCACAATCTCGAGACGGTGCCGCGCCTGTATCCGACGATACGCCCGGGGGCCCGCTACTATCAGTCGTTGCGCCTGCTCGACCGGGTGAAGATGCTCGATCCGACGATATTCACCAAGTCCGGCATGATGGTGGGCCTCGGCGAGGACAAGCCGGAGGTGATGCAGGTGATGGACGACCTGCGGGTCGCCGACGTCGACTTCCTGACGCTCGGCCAGTACCTGCAGCCGAGCGCGAAGCACGCGAGGCTGGCGCGCTTCATCAGCCCCGACGAGTTCGGCGACTATGCCGCGCTCGCCCGCGCGAAGGGCTTCCTGATGGTCAGCGCGACGCCGCTCACGCGCAGTTCCTACCACGCCGACGCCGATTTCGCCGCCTTGCGGCAGGCACGGGCAAGGCATCCGGCGCACGACCCGGCGCACGTCCCGGCGCACCACCCTGGCGTCGCCGCCTGAATGCCCACCCATGCCGAGCACAAGATCGTCGCCTACCGCCCCGGACAGTTGTTCGACATCGTCGCCGATGTCGGCCGCTACCCCGAATTCCTGCCGTGGTGCGTCGGCGCCAAGGTGAGATCGCGCACCGAGACGGAGCTCGTGGCCGACCTCGTGATCGGCTTCGGGCCGTTCCGCGAAGGGTTCACCAGCCGCGTGGCGCTCGACCGGCCGCACAAGGTGGCGGTGCGCTACGAGAAGGGGCCGTTCCGCTACCTTAACAACCAATGGTCATTCTCGCCGCACCCGCAGGGCTGCAAGGTCGACTTCTTCGTCGATTTCGAGTTCCGCAGCCGGCTGCTGCAGTCGGCGATTGGCGTCGTGTTCAACGAGGCGGTGCGGCGCATGGTCAACGCCTTTCTCAAGCGCGCCCGCGACCTGTATGGGCCGACGCCGTTGGCAATCCCGGAGACCACGCCGTTGCCGGCGCAGGGCTGAGCGGGATGCCGCGCGCCCGCCTGCCCGCACACGCCCGCCTTCTGATCGTCGCCCTCCTGCTCGCCTCGGTCGGCGCGCACGCCGAGGCGCCGCCGCCCGTCGCGACAGGAATGCCGTTCGCGCCGCCATCGCACCGGCACGGCCTGGAGCGCCGTTTTGCCGAGGCCAATACCAGCCATGACGGCCAGCTTACCCTGGCCCAGGCGCGCGCCAATGACTGGCACGGCGTGGTCGCAAACTTCACCGTGATCGACGCCGGCGGCAAGGGCTACGTGACGCTCGAGGACATCCACGCCTTCAACAAGCAACGCCGCGCCGCACGCCGCGCCGCGACGGCGGCCGGCGAGTAGGCCCGTCCTCCCGGACGATGCTCTGGTCAGATCGACACCACGAACGAAGCGCCAACGTCCGGCTGCGGACTCTCCAGGCTGAGCGTTCCACCATGGCTCGACGCGATCTGCCGTGCGAGGCCCAGGCCGATGCCGGTCCCGTCCGGTTTTAGCGTAAAGAACGGCTGGAAGATCGCGTCCTCGCGCCCCTGCGGCACGCCATCGCCGCTGTCGCTGACGCGGAAGGTCACGTGGCCGCTGGCGGCCGAGCCGGACAGCAGGACCGTGGGCGGCCTGTTGCGGCCGGCCTCGGCCGCCTCGGCGGCGTTGGCGAGCAGGTTCAGCAGCGCCTGGCCGATCAGGTTCGGGTCCATCCGCGCGACCACATCCGGATCGGGCGCACTGAGCGTCAGCGCCACGCCCCGGCTCGCCCAGCGCGTCTCGAACAGCGCGGCCGCATCGCGCAGAACGCCGGTGACTGATGTCGGGCGCATGACCGGCGGCGGCAGCCGCGCCAACGTCCGGTAGCCCTGCACGAAGCGATCGAGGCCCTGCGCGCGGCGCCGGATGGTTTCCAACGCATCGGCCACGCGCGGCAGCTCGGCCGCGTCACCTCCGGCGAGAAGGGCGTGCGCGCTCTCAGCCAACGACGTGACCGGCGTCAGCGAGTTCATGATCTCGTGGCCCAGCACCTGCAACAGGTCGCGCAATGCGCGCGCCTCGGCTGCCTGCATCTCGGCTTGAACATCGGTCAGCACCGCGAGCCTGGACACGCCCTCGGTGGCGGCGCTTGTGGCAACCGAGACCCAGCCGACGTTGGGTCTCTGGCGGCAGGCCGCCACTCTCGTCCAGGATCAGCGTGCCATCCTGTTCGACGTCGGCCAGTGCGGCGTCGAGGCTAGCCTTGCCGGCCGTCCACGCGGCGGCAAAATCAATGGTTTTAAGCGCGCGTCGCCACCAATCGGTCGTTGTTCCATGGCTTCATGACGAAATCGGCGGCGCCCGCGCGCATCGCAGCGACCGCGATGTTGATGCCGCTGTGTCCGGTCACGACCACCACGACGGCGTCCGCCACGGCACGACGACACCGTCGACGGCCTGCGTCGGCGGGTCCATGTATAGGCCGACGATGTCGGTCAGCTTGGCGGCGAAGTCCGGGTCGCGCGAGCGCTTGAACGTGCCGACGCGGTGTGGCTGCAGCTTGTGTGCCGCCCAGATGCGCTGCACCGATGTCAGCGAGATACCGACGGCTTGGGCCATCGCCCGGCCGGTCCAGTGCGTCGCCTGGTGCGGCGGATCGGCGCAGGTCAGCGCCACCACGCGCGCCACCGTCTCGGCCAGGATCGGCGGTTTGCCTGGCTTGCGCGGCTTGTCCCGCAGCAGCCGTCCGCTCCCTCCTCGGCGAAGCGTTGCTGCCATCGCCACACCATCGGACGGCTGACCCCCAGGCGCGTCGCCACCGGCTGCACCGCCCCGGGCTCGGCTGCCGCAAGCACGATCCGTGCCCGCTCGACATGCTTTTGCGGCCGATTGCGGTCGGCAATGAACGCTCAAGGTTGCTGCCACGACTTCCAACAAGGCGACACTTACCGTATCAGATTGGCGGATTTCACCATTCAATTCAGGCAGGGCCGTAAAGTCAAAGTCGTTTAGGATTTTGCTTTGTTTTCCGCTGTGATCCCCTGGCGCGAGCCCGAGGGTAACGCGGGCGAAAATGCGACCACGACGAAGTGCGATGTGCCTTCTGGCATTCCGGTTTCCAAAGCCTGGCCTTGGCAGGATCGAGGGGAGAGCCCTGGCGCCTGGCGCGAGCCGCTACGGGCCCGTTGACTGCAAAGCCGGCTCGACCGGGATGTCGTTCCAATGCCGCCCGAGTGGCTCCATCGTGTAGGGCAGATCAACTAGCGCGAGGTAAGAGGGCCGGCGCGCGGGAACCCAGAGTCCACGATCCACGGCCATGTCTTGCGAGAGGACGAGGCGGCCTCCTCGACGGAGCAGCATCGGATATTCTCCGTCCAAAGCCACCCAGTAGGCGTCCGCCTCCGGAAACGCCTTGAGGAGAGTCATGATGCCGCGCACCGTCTGTGTATAATATTTGTCCCAATCTTCCTTCCGAAAGCCGAAGCTGACGCGCCGTGTCGCCCTCACACCGTTGTCGGGTCGCGTCGTCCGGTAGCTCAGGTCTTCGTTGATCGTCACGTCGGTTGAATTGCTCACCGCTGTGCTGAGGTGCTTGAAATCGGGCTTGGCCTCCAAGCCGATGTCCGCTCGCGCGAGCAGGTCGCGCAATTCGTGGCGGGAGGCTGTCGTGTCAATATAAAAACGATTATCGATGGACATCGCAGGTGCTCGTCAAGGCCGGAACGGCTTGCCGAGGCCGTCGTCGGTGAGGATGATCACCTCCTTCAGACCGGGAATGGGACTGTTACGAAGTGCCGCGCGGACAGAGGGTTCCGTTTGTGTGGTTTGACGCAGGTCCACGACCACCCGACGCGTTTGTCCATCTTCAACCTTGTCCGCGATGCCATTCCGGACACTGCGTGCCCCGTCCACGACTGGCGTGTAGGTGTCGAACACGCGGTTCGACAGTAGCAAGTCGGGGTTCTTTTCCGGTTTCAGGCCCTCCGACATCATTCGCTCGGGCGTGAGAGGGGGATTGGGGTCTTTGGTCGGGCTCTGCACGGTCGGATAGCCGGCAGAAGCGGTCCGGTCGGCGACCTGGTTTTCGGAATCGACCTGGACCTTGCCCTCCGCGTCTGCGCCCGCCTCCGTGGTGGAGCGTATGCCGGTGGGCTTGCCGCCGCTGGGACCGGTGGGCTGGGTCAGGCCGGGGTCGGCGCGGCTCTCCTGGATGTGGTCGGTCGGAAGTGGTGGGCTGGTGTCGGCGCAACGGGTGAGGCCATCGGCGAGGCCCGCGGCGCTGCCGAGAGAGGCGCCGTCGGCCGCGCCTGCTGTCGTGCCGGTCACCGCACCGGCCGCGGCACCCGCCGCCGCACCGCCGAGGGTGCCTACTCCGGGCGCGACAACCGTGCCGACCCCAGCGCCCCCGGCAGCGCCATAGCCGGCACCGATGACCGCTCCGCTCACCGCACCGATGACGGCGCCCTTTGCCGCGCCGACGGCCGTATGCTCGGCGACGCAGCCGCCCCAGGCAATCGATGCGCCGATCGAACTGCGCGCCGGGGCGGGCGGCGGGGTCGGACCGGAACCGCTGGGAGGCTGGTCGGGCGGCGGCTGGAGGCTGTCAGCCGGGCCATGGCCCTGATCGCCACGCGCCTCCTGGTCCCGCGAGGCGAACGCCTGGGCTTGCGGCTGGTCTTCGGTCGGTGCAGCCACGTCGTCGAGGACGGACTGGAAGGAGACGCGGCCGGGGTCGTCGAACCGGTAGGTGTCGGGGTCCACCGGCGGCGCGAAGGCTGAACCTGTCGTCGTGCCGAGAGCTTCGCTCATGCATGCAGTCCTGTGAACGAGGTTCCCTGGGCGCCCGGGGCGGGCGGGCACCAGTGTCAAGCGAATGGGGTCTTGGGCGGAGGCACCGGCGGTCCCCGGGCCGGGGCCGGGGGGGGGTTGGTTGGGGGGTCCGGGTGGCGCGGGCGGTGGGGGCGGGGGGGGGGGGGGGGAGTTGGCGCGGGCC
>CAXTSD010000176.1:0-5732 GCA_964246775.1 uncultured Acetobacteraceae bacterium
GGCAGACCAAGGCCGCAGCAAGCGCCAAACCCAACCCGTCCGCCGCCAGATCGAGCAGCACCACGCTGGCCATCAGCGCCGCGAGCGGCACTCGATCGCTGGTCTGCGATGCCGCAAAGGCGAGACCGCCGCCGAGCAGGACCGGCAGCAGCATCAGCGCCGCGAACGGGTCGAGTGCCAGCCCGCTTGGCGTCATGCGGCGGGGTCGCGATGCAAGGAAGCGGTTCTTTTTCGAGAAAAAGAACCAAAAAGCTTTTGATACTGGAGGCGAGGCGGCCGGTCTGGGGGGCGCCAAATCAGCAAAGGTTTTTTGCTACTTTTTTGCAAAAAAGTAGGCCTTTCTTCCTTAACCCAGCACCTCAGGGCCTAGTGAGGCATAAGATGACCGAGATTTACGTGGACGGCGACGCCTGTCCGGTGCGCGAGGAGATCTATCGCGTCGCCGGCCGCCTCGGACTGTCGGTGCACGTTGTCGCCAACGGCTCGCGTCCGATCCGTCCGCCAGGCCTGCCGTTCGTCACGATGGTGACGGTGGGCGAGGGCGCGGACGTGGCGGATGACTGGATCGCCGAGCGCATCACGGCGACGGACGTCTGCATCACCGCCGACATCCCCCTCGCCGCGCGTTGTCTTACGCGCGGTGCGCGGGCGGTGGCGCCGAACGGCCACGCCTGGACCGCAGACAATATCGGCTCCGCCCTGGCCGGCCGCGAGATCGCGCGCCACCTGCGCGAGACCGGTGCCGGCGGCGGCGGCCCGGCTCCGCTGACCAAGGCGGATCGCTCGCGCTTCCTGTCCGCCCTGGATGCGGCGATACGCGACTCCGCCCTGGATGCGGCGATACGCGACGCGGGCGCGCCGGCGCCGCGACGCCTCGCGTTTCGCACCGCGCCCTCGTAAAGCATGACCGGTTCACATTCGTTCACCGGCCCTGCTTTAGCCGTTGTCGGAGCGGCTGATGGAACGTTTCAGGTTGATCCAACCTGAAACGATCAGGCGCTAAGCGGGGCTTCTACGCCGTGCGATCCGCTCGCGCGCCCAGCGTCGCCTGCGCCGCGGCGAGGCGGGCGACTGGCACGCGGTATGGGCTGCACGAGACGTAGTCGAGCCCGACATCCTCGCAGAAGCTGATGCTGGCCGGGTCGCCGCCGTGCTCGCCGCAGATACCGAGCTTGATCCCGGACCGGGTAGAGCGGCCCTTCTCGGCGGCGATGCGCACCAGCGCGCCGACGCCTTCAGCGTCGATGGAGACAAACGGGTCCTTCGGATAGATGCCTGCCTCGACGTAGTGCGGCAGGAACTTCCCTGCGTCATCGCGTGACAGCCCGAAGGTGGTCTGCGTCAGGTCGTTGGTGCCGAAGCTGAAGAAATCGGCGGTCTCGGCGATGCGGTCGGCGGTGAGTGCGGCGCGCGGCAGCTCGATCATCGTGCCGACGGAGTATTCGATCGTCTGCTTCGCCTCGGCGAGCACCTCCTTCGCCACGCGCTCCACCTGCGCGCGGGTGATCTCGAGCTCGCGCTTGCTGCCGACGAGCGGGATCATGATCTCGGGCACCACCGGCGAGCCGGTCTCGCGGCCGATCTCGAGCGCGCCCTCGAAAATCGCGCGCGCCTGCATCTCGTAGATCTCGGGATAGCTGATGCCGAGCCGGCAGCCGCGATGGCCGAGCATCGGGTTCGCCTCGGCGAGCTCGGCCGCGCGGCGACGGATCGCCTCGACATCCTGGCCCAGCGCCTCTGCGACCTCGGCGATCTCGGTCTCGCCGTGCGGCAGGAACTCATGCAGCGGCGGGTCGAGCAGCCGGATCGTCACCGGCAGGCCGGCCATGATGCGGAACAGGTCGACGAAGTCCTGGCGCTGGAACGGCAGCAGCTTGGCAAGCGCTGCCCGCCTTCCGGCCTCGTCCTGCGCCAGGATCATCTGCCGCATCGCGCCGATGCGCTCGGGGGCGAAGAACATGTGCTCGGTGCGGCACAGGCCGATGCCCTCGGCGCCGAATTTTCGCGCGGTTTCCGCATCGAGCGGGGTCTCGGCATTGGCGCGCACCTTCATGCGCCGCACCTCGTCGGCCCAGCGCATCAGCGTCTCGAAATCGCCGGACAGCACCGGCTCGACGGTCGCGACCGCGCCGACGAACACCTCGCCGGTCGCGCCATCGAGCGTGATCGTCTCGCCGGCGCGTATCACCTGGCCGCCGGCCGACAGCGTCTTGGCGCCATAATCGACCTGCACGCCGCCGGCGCCGGCGACACAGGGGCGGCCCATGCCGCGGGCGACGACGGCGGCGTGGCTCGTCATGCCGCCGCGAGTGGTCAATATCCCGCGCGCGGCATGCATGCCGTGGATGTCCTCGGGGCTCGTCTCGACGCGCACGAGCACGACGGCTTCGCCTTTCGCAGACCGCATCTCCGCCTCGTCGGCGCTGAACACGACGGCGCCGGACGCAGCGCCCGGGCTCGCCGGCAGGCCCTTGCTGAAGGCGGTGCGAGGCGCCTTCGGGTCGAGCATCGGGTGCAGCAACTGGTCGAGCGCCTGCGGATTGACGCGCTTGATCGCCTCGTCGCGGCTGATCAGCCCGGCTTCGGCCATCTCCACGGCGATGCGGAGCGAGGCGGCGGCGGTGCGCTTGCCGTTGCGCGTCTGCAACATGTACAGCTTGTTCTGCTGCACGGTGAACTCGATGTCCTGCATGTCGTGGTAGTGGCGCTCGAGCGTCTCGCGCACCGCCAGCAGCTCGGCGAACGCCGCCGGCATCGCCCGCTCCATCGACGTCTCGCCTGGCTTCGCCCCCTGCTCGGACATCGGCTGCGGCGTGCGTATGCCGGCCACCACGTCCTCGCCCTGCGCGTTCACCAGATACTCGCCGTAGAACATGTTCTCGCCGGTCGACGGATCGCGGGTGAAGCAGACCCCGGTGGCGCAGTCCTCGCCCATGTTGCCGAACACCATCGCCTGCACGTTGACCGCCGTGCCCCAATCGGCGGGGATGTCGTGCAGCCTGCGATAGGTGTTGGCGCGCGGGTTCATCCACGAGCCGAACACCGCGCCGATCGCCGCCCAAAGCTGGTCATGCGGGCGCTGCGGGAACGGATGGCCGGTCTCCTCCAGCACCATCTGCTTGTAGGCTTCGGCGACGCGCTGCCAGTCGGCGGCGGTGAGCTGGGTATCCTCGACCGCGGCTTCGTCGAGCTTGGTCTGCTCGATGATCTCCTCGAAACGGTGATGGTCGACGCCGAGCACGACGGAGCCGAACATCTGGATGAACCGGCGATAGCTGTCCCAGGCGAAGCGCGGGTCGCCGCTGGCTTCGGCGAGGCCCTGCACGGTGTCGTCGTTGAGGCCGAGGTTGAGCACGGTATCCATCATGCCAGGCATCGAGACGCGGGCGCCGGAACGCACCGAGACGAGCAGCGGATCGTGCTTGTCGCCGAAGCGTCGCCCCACCGCCTGTTCGATGCGCGACAGCGCCGTCTGCACCTGCGCGTCGAGGTCGCCCGGGTAGGTGCGCTTGTTGCGGTAGAACTCGGTGCAGAGTTCGGTGGTGATGGTGAAGCCCGGCGGCACCGGCAGGTCGATCGAGGCCATCTCGGCCAGGTTGGCGCCCTTGCCGCCGAGCAGGTCGCGCATGTCGGCGCGGCCCTCATTATGCCCGGCGCCGAAACTGTAAACCCACTGGCTCATGGTGTGCTCTCCTCAGCCTTCAATTTCGGAAAAATCAGCAACGCGATTCATCACCTCACGAACCGAGGCGAGCAGGCGGAGGCGGTTGCTACGGCGTGCCGGATCAGGGTCGTTCACTGTGACGTCGTCAAAGAAAGCGTCGAGCGGCGCGCGCAGGCGGGCGAGCGCGTGCATTGCCTCGGTATAACGGGTTGCATTGAAATCGGTGGAGATCTGAGCACCGAGGCCTTTTAGCGCATCGGCCAGCGCCCGTTCGGCAGGGTGGACGAGAAGGGTGGGATCCACGTCCGCCTCGACAGGCCTGCCGTCGCGCCTCTCCTCGGCACCAAGAATGTTTGTCGCCCGCTTGTAGGCCGCCATGAGGTCGTCGCCCTCAAGCGTGCTCAGGAAAGCGCCAACGTTCACGCTGCGTTTTGCAATCCAAGCGATGTCGAATCCCAGATCAAAGAAATTCTCTAGCAGGACCGCGTCTACAACGTCGTGTCGCAATCCTTCTGAGCGAAGCTGGACGCGCAGGCGCTCCTCAATGAAGCGCAGGACATCTCTTTTCAGGTTTTCTGAGAGTGCGATGCCCTGCTCAGCCAGCCGGGCAATGCAGGTGTCAACGACGTCCGGAAGCTCAACCTTATCGAGCGCGTTCTCCCGGATGATGCGGACGATGCCGAGCGCAGCGCGGCGGAGCCCAAACGGGTCACCAGAGCCGGTCGGCTTCTCGTCAATGGCAAAAAACGCGACCAACTGATCGAGCTTGTCGGCCAACGCGACGGCGATGGACACTGCCGCGGTCGGCGCCACATCGTTCGGTCCGCGTGGTGCATAGTGGCCGCGTATGGCTTCGGCGATCCGGGGCGACTCTTCATCGTGGCTGGCATAATAGCCGCCCATCACGCCCTGTAGCTCAGGAAACTCGCCGACCATGCCGGTTGTGAGGTCTGCCTTGGCGAGCCAGGCGGCGCGTTGCGCAGCTTGGGCACCGAAGAGATCGAGGCCGACGCGAGAGGCGATGGAATAGGCGATTGCCGCGATGCGCTTCGTTCGCGCGCCCTGGCTGCCGAGCTTGGCGTGGAACGTCACGTGATCGAGCGCCGCCACCCGGTCCGCAAGCCGCGTGCGGCGATCGGAGTCCCAGAAATGCCGCGCATCCGACAGCCGTGCGCGCAACACGCGTTCGTTGCCGGCGATGATTGCAGCGCCGCCATCGGCTGCCTCGATGTTGGCGGCAAAACCGAACCACGGCGCCGCCGCGCCCGTCGCGTCGCGCAGGACGAAATAGCGCTGATTGACCCGAAGCGAGACCTGCATCACCTCGGGCGGCAGATCCATGAACGCCTCGTCGATCCGGCCGAGCAGCGGCACCGGCCACTCCACCAGACCGGCAACCTCGTCCAGCAATCCCGCATCCTCCACCACGGCGAGCCCGCGCGCCGCCGCCAGCGCGTCGAGCCGCTCGGCGATGATGCGGCGGCGTTCCGCGGCGGTGACGATCACCCGGCTTTGCGCCAGAGTATCGCGCCAATTGGTGAACGAACTGATAACGAACGGCCCCGGCGCGTGGAAGCGATGCCCCTCGGTGAGCGCGCCGGAGGCGAGGCCGTGGCCGTCATCGGCGCCGTTCGCGAGGTCGAACGGCACCACCTCGCCGTCGAGCAGGCAGAGGATGCGGCGCAGCGGGCGAACCCAGGTGAAGCCGCTGGTGGCGCCCCAGCGCATCGATTTCGGCCAGGCGAACCGACGCAGCAGTGCCGGCAGGCGGCGCGCGACGATGGCGGCGGCACTCTCCGCCGCGACCTCGCGCTCAAGCACCCAGAAGCCGGCCGACTCGCGCAAGGCCTCGCGAACGGCGCCATGCTTGCGCAGGAAACCGGCTAGCGCCTGCTCCGGCGCGCCGAGGCGCGGCCCGCGCTCGGTGCTGGCGGTGGCGGCGATGCCGCTCTCGACCCGCGCCCGCAGCGCCAGGCGGCGCGGGCCGACGAAGGTCTCGATTTCGGCCGGCGCGAGGCTCGCGAGGCCGCCCGCGATCAGCCGCGCCAGCTCGCCTGCCGCGCCCGCC
>CAXTSD010000177.1:0-5714 GCA_964246775.1 uncultured Acetobacteraceae bacterium
TCGGCAGGCTGTGGCGTCGGGCGCCGCTCTGGCGCGCCTGCCTCGTCACCGCCATCGCCTGCACCGCGCTCGCGGCGATGTTCCCGCCCGACCTGCCGCCGGGCCTCTCGAGCCGCCTGGCCGGATGGCTGCCCGGCCATGCCGCCGCCCTGCCCGCAGTCTCGCCTGACAACCCGGCGCGCTTCAGCCCGCTGCCGGCGCCGGCGCCGCTCGACTACAGCACGGTCTACTCGCCACCGCTCACCGGGGGACGCAGCGGTATCATTCCGTTTGCCGGACGCCTGCTGCCGTTGCCGGCGGGAAGCTGGCAAGAGCTCATCCTCGCCCGCGCCAGCAGCTTAAAGATACGCACCGTCAGCTTGCTGGACCGGGTGGAGGACAACCATCTTACCGGGCTCGTCTTCGCCAACGCGCCGGCGATGGTCGGCAGCGACGTCGGCCCTGTGAACACGCCGGCGCCATGCTTGGCGACGGATGCCATCACGCGCGAGATCGCCCCTGTCACCGTCGGCCAGAGCCCGATGGCGCACGAGTGCTGGACCATCGGCGCGGTCGCGATGACCGGGCAGGAAGCGGCCAAGCGACAGGACGTCATCATGCGTCGCGGCCTGGAACGGCTCGGCAAGCTCGGCGTCACGATACCGGAGCGGATGCTGGCGGTTCGCTACTTCCGTTCCGACGCGACCGGCTGGGCCTATACGCTGATTTTCGTGCCGGACCGACGCGCGACATCGGCCGGCGCCCTGCACCGGCTCGAGGCGTGGGCGGGCCGGTTCGCGATCTATATGAGCAAAGGCTTTTCCGGCACCCTGTCCGCCGGAGATCTCACCCCGGCGGTCATCCGCGATCCTAGTTAGAGGCTGCATCAGACCTCCCTGCCTTGTTCATCCGGGCCGATCCGGCGGTCACAATCGCGCGCTGCACGCGATCGCCATCGCGCCCGCGCGTTAGCCGGGCTGATCCGATGGGAGAACACCGATGCGGGCCCTATGCTGGCATGGCAAGAACGACATACGCTGCGACACCGTACCCGATCCTGCGATCGAGGACGCGCGTGACGTCATCATCAAGGTCACCAGCTGCGCGATCTGCGGCTCGGACCTGCACCTGATGGACGGCATGATGCCGACCATGGAGTCGGGCGACGTGATGGGCCACGAGTTCATGGGCGAGGTGGTCGAGGTCGGCTCGCCCGACCACAAGCTGAAGAAGGGCGACCGCATCGTCGTCCCGTTCAACATCAATTGCGGCCAGTGCCGGCAATGCAAGCTGGGCAACTGGGCCTGCTGCCAGCGCTCGAACCGCAACGCCTCGATGGCGGCGGAAACCTTCGGCTACACGATCGCCGGGCTGTTCGGCTACTCGCACATGCTGGGCGGCTATGCCGGCGGCCAAGCTGAATACGTGCGTGTGCCGATGGCCGATGTCGGGCCGATGGTGGTGCCTGAGGGGATGACCGACGAGCAGGCGCTGTTCCTCACCGACATCCTGCCGACCGGCTGGCAGGGTGCCGACCATTGCGACATCAAGGGCGGCGACATCATCGCCATCTGGGGCGCCGGCCCGGTCGGCCTGTTCGCCATCCAGTCGGCCGTGGTGATGGGCGCCGAACGGGTGATCGTGATCGAGACGGTGCCGGAGCGCGTGGCCCTCGCCCGCAAGTTCGGCGCCACCGACATCATCGACTACGAGACCGAGAACGTCTTCGAACGCATCAAGGAGATCAGCAAGGGAGAGGGCGCGGACGCGGTGATCGACTGCGTCGGCATGGAGGCGAGCGGCGGCCACGGCATGACCGGCATGCTGACCGCGGTGAAGGAGAAGCTCTCCACCGCCGAGCGCACCAGCGTGCTCGACGAAGCGATACGCGCCGTGCGCCCGGCCGGCATCGTCTCGGTGCCCGGCGTCTATGGCGGCCCGGTTTCGGTGAACATGGGCTCGATCGTGCAGAAGGGGCTGACGATGCGCAGCGGCCAGACGCACGTGAAACGCTACCTCGAGCCGCTGACCAAGCTGATCCAGGAAGGCCGCATCGATATGACCTCGATGATCACTCACCGCAGCAACGACCTCGCGGACGGGCCCGAGCTCTACAGGACGTTTCGCGACAAGCAGGACGGCTGCGTCAAGGTCGTCTTCCACCCGAACTGACCGCTGATATCGCCCGGAGTGATCCACTCCGGGCGCTACCGTTTCGCAAACCGCCGCTTATTGCGGTGCCGCGACTCCCTGCGGGCGCGCCAGAACGCTGCGCTCCTGCTGATGCAGCGTCACCAGTTGCGCGTGCACCGACTCCGACCGGCTGAGCTGGTCGGCGGTCAGCAACTCGCGCACCTGCAGCGCCGCCTCCAGCCTCGCCTGGTCGAGCTGCACGCGGACCGTCTCCGCCTGCTGTTGCAGCGCCGCGAGTTGAGCAGCACTCACCGCCGTCGTGCTCGCCAGGTCGTCGCCGATCTGCTCACGCAGGCTGCGCAAGGTCTGCCGCTGCGGCTTCATCTGCCGCCAGTTCGCCTGCATGATCTGGTGCAGCTGCGTCCTCTGCGCGTCGGTCAGGGTCACGCCTTGCAGGAAACCGAGATAGGCGTGGTCGTGCCAACCCTCGCCGCGGTGCATCTCCTGGGCTCGGGCCTGCGCCACGCCGAGCGTCACCACGCCGCCGACCAGCCCCGCCAGCACCAATTTTCGCATCGCCATACTCCTTCGCATCAGCCGCCGGTGTTCGGCAGGCATGACCGCACTTGAAAGCACAAGCGTGTCCGGCCTTGTGCAGCTCTTGCAACGAAGTGTAAGGCCGATGCCAGGCACGGTCGCGCATCGCCGGCCCGGCGGGGCGACAGGAGACGGACGATGCGCGCAGTCATCCCGGCGCCGTGGCTCTGCCTGGCGCTGTCGCTTGCGGGCTGCGCCGCGTCGTCGCGGCCGGTCAGCATCGGGCAAGCGCTGCACGAGTTGCAGGACCAGTTGCAGGCCGCCGGCGCGGTGAGCGCGACCGGCGGGCCCGCCCCTGTCCCCGCCCGCGGGCGGGGTCCCCGCCCCGGGGGCCGGGCCGGCGCGTTTCGCCGACGCGGCACGCAGCGCGCAATGCGCGGCGCATACCGCCAACCCCGAGGTGCCGTTCCTCGCCCACGAGATCACCATCGACCTCACCGGCAGCTTCACCGCGAATGGCGGCTTCGCGGTCGGGCCGGCGATCACCGGCGGGCCGCCATTCGGCCTCTCTGGCAACGTCATCCGCGGCCAGACGCAGGCGCTCACCCTGCCGCTGACCTTCGCCGCGCTGTCGGACCTGCCGGACGTGGTGGCGGCGCAGCGCGCCTCGCTTTTCGCCAACCTGCCGGCAAGCGCGCGCCGCGCCGGGCTCAAGCGCCTGCTCGCGCAACGCAACACGCTGCGGGCCGAAACACGGACGCTGATAAAAGGCTATGATCCTCGGCAATGCCCGGCGATCGACGCGAAGCAGGGCCAGGGACGCCGCCCCTGAACCCTGCCAGCGTCAAGTCGCGTCGGGACTATACCCGGTTACGCCTCGGCTTCAGCGGCGTGGGTGAGCGCCTCGCCGAGCGCCTTGATCTTTTCCGCGTTCTTGCTGTCGGACTTGCCGGCGATCGTGACCGTCTCCTTGCCAAGCTTGAGCACCAGCTTCTTCACCTGATCGGTCTTGATGTCGTCGGCCTGCAAGTGCTTCTTGAGGGCCTCGAGGTCCTTGATGATCGCCTTGGCAGCCGGCGCCTCGATCTTCTCGAGCGTCGTCTCCCAGCCTTCGATGTTCTTGACCGCGGCGCTGACGGTGAAGCCTTTCACGCCCTCCTTGAGGTGCTTGATGGTCGCGTCGAACTGAGGCATGTCGCTCTCCTGATGATGACCGCATCAAATCCGCGGCACGACCTCACAATGTCGTAAGTCGTCCGGAGTTGCGCGACGCCTCGTCCTGACGCCGTCCGGCAGCCCGCGCACCAGGAGAGCCGAGTGTCGCGTTCGTGACCACGCCGCAGGCGGTGGCGCAACGTCCGCCCGCCCCATCTCTGCGGGCCAGCCGGACGCACGCGCGACCGGCCGGAATACCGCCAAGGAGACCAGGCATGACGTCATCGAAGCACCCGACCCGCCCGCCGGCCGGTCCCGACGATCTCGGCGCCGACGTGCCGGCGCCGCCTGGCGATCTCGAGCGCAACCCGGGCATCGGCGCCTCGAAGGGCGCCTCCGGCATCGACCCCGAAACCATCGAGGCCGACAATACCGCCGAGGGCGACGTGGTGAGCGACGGCGCCAAGGGCGGCGGCGTCGACCCCGATCACCTCGGCCGCACCAACAAGTAGCCGCCTTTCAGGTAACAGCCGGGCAGCCTCACATCGCCCGGCTGGGCATCTCGTCGGCGGCGACCAGCGCGCTGGCGATGGCGACCATGCGGCGGCTCTGGTGGCGCATCGCGTCGAGATCCTCCGAACGCGGGGCGCTGTTCTCGGCGCCGACGATCGCCGAGGCGCCATACGGCGAGCCGGCCTCGAGCATCGCCTCGTCGGTGTAGCCGGTCGGCACAATCACCATGCCGAGATGCGCCATCGGGGCGTAGAGCGACAAGGTGACGACCTCGGTGCCGCCATGCGGCCAGGAGGCGGTGGCGAAGGCGCCGCCGACCTTGCCGGCGAGCGCGCCGCGCTTCCATTGCGGCCCGAGCTGGTCGAGGTAGTTCTTGAGCTCGGTCGCCATGTTGCCGAAGTAGCAGGGGGTGCCGAACAGTATGGCGTCCGCCCACTCGGCGTCCTGCTTGGCCGGCGCCTCATACAGCGCGTTCTGCCGCGCCGCACTCTCCGCCCAGCCCTTGACCTGGCGCATCGACGCCTCATCCACCACCTCGCGCGCCCGACGCAGCCGCACCTCCGCCCCGGCCTCACGCGCCGCCTCTGCCGCCGCCAGCGCCAGGCTCTCGACGGAGCCGGTTCGGGAATAGAAGGCGATGAGCAACCGGGTGGGATCGGACAACGGATACATCCTTGGTTGAGACCAAGATGATGTTGCTGCGCGAAACGGAAAGGGGAAGGTCCAAGACTTCTACCCTGGACCTTTAGAGAAATCGAACGAAGTTGGTTAGGCTGTGATCAGTGTCGCTACCTAGATTTTATGAAGCTGAAGATACCGTCAATGTCCGAGTTTGCGTAGACCCGGATTTGGCCTGCAGCTATCGTGCGGCATCGTGGCGGCCGTTTCGGCCCATTCTACCGGCGATCAGCGATCCAATGGCAGATGCTACCGCTATCGCCGGCCATCTATAGTTCCAATCTGGCAGGAGTTCGATGATCAGACCTCCAACGATTGAGACGTAGATAGCTTGTACGATGATCACATTCCTATTTTGCTTTTTCATCTTTCCAAACTACACCTTATGAACTGTCATCACCTGGCCCGTTACTAAATCAGGTACTTGGGTCAGCCAGTTGATGGTTCCTCCCATGGTCACGTTCGCCTTAGTAAATGATGCTGGAAAGCCTCCGGAAGTGGCTTGAGGCATGAGGTCCGTCGAGCCTTGTTTTCCATTCGGTTGCGACACCATGGCGGCAGCGGTGTACATGGCATCGAAATTCCCGAACATGGAATGCACAGACGTGCTGATGGAACTAAGCGCGGCCTTTTCATTGGCCGACAAGGGACCACTATTAGCGGCTTTAGAGTCGGTTCGGAAAGTCTGTCATTGAGACCGGCACTTTAGCTGAACCAAT
>CAXTSD010000178.1:0-5704 GCA_964246775.1 uncultured Acetobacteraceae bacterium
ACCGATGCCTGGCTCGGCGCGGTGGGCGCTGCGGCCGGCCTGCCGGAGCGCGCGGTCGCGAGCGCCCGCGCCTGCCTGCCTGGCATCGCCGCGGCGCTCGCCGCAAACCCCGTCTCCGCCCGTGTCACCGTCTCCGGCTACGAGGGGTCCGAGCTGCTCGTCGCCCGGCTGCTGATCGAGGCCGGCGCCGAGGTGCCCTATGTCGGCACCGCCTGCCCGCGCACCGCCTGGAGCGAGGCCGACGCCGCCTGGCTCACCTCGCGCGGCGCGCACGTAGAATTCCGCGCCTGCCTCGAGCAGGACCTGGCGGCGTTGCGCGAGGTCAGGCCGGACCTTGCGATCGGCACCACCCCGGTCGTCCAGCGCGCCAAGGAGCAGGGCACCCCGGCCGTCTACTTCACCAACATCGTCTCGTCGCGGCCGCTGTTCGGCGCCGCGGGCGTCGCCGCGCTGGCGACGATGGTGCGCACGCAGACCAGCGGCCGCGAGCGCTTCTCCCGCATGGTGTCGTTCTTCACGCCGGCGCCGCCTGCCGCCGTCTCCAGGTCGGCAACCATGCAGACCGTGGCGGCGGTTTCCTGATGCTGATCCTCGATCACGATCGCGCCGGCGGCTACTGGGGCGCGGTCTACACGTTTTCCGCGATCCGTGGATTGCGGGTCATCATCGACGGCCCGGTGGGCTGCGAGAACCTGCCGGTCACCGCGGTGCTGCACTACACCGACGCGCTGCCGCCGCACGAGCTGCCGGTCTCGGTCACCGGATTGTCGGAAGACCAGCTGTCGATGAACGGCACCGAGGAGAGCCTGCGTCAGGCGAACCAGGCGGGCGAGACCAGCCTGCCAGGTGTCGTCGTCACCGGCAGCATCGCCGAGATGATCGGCGGCGGCGTCACCCCCGAGGGCAGCAACCTGCTGCGCTTCATTCCGCGCACCATCGACGAGGACCAGTGGCAATGCGCCGACCGGGCGCTGTTCTGGCTGTGGACGCAGTTTGGCGCGAAGAAAGGCCGCCCGGCGATCAAGCGCAACGGCAAGGCGACGCCGGTCGCGACGGCCAAGCCGCTCGTCAACATCATCGGCGCCATCTACGGCACTTTCAACATGCCGTCCGACCTCGCCGAGATCCGCCGCCTGGTCGAGGGCATCGGCTGCCAGGTCAACCTGGTCTACCCGCTCGGCGCGCATCTGGACGACACGCCGCGACTCGCCGACGCCGTCGTCAATGTCTGCCTGTATCGCGAGTTCGGCCGGATGCTCTGCGAGGAGCTCGGCCGCCCCTTCCTGCAGGCGCCGATCGGCCTGTTCGCGACGACGAACTTCTTGCGCACGCTCGGCGAATTGACCGGGCTCGATCCGGAGCCGTTCATCGAGGCGGAAAAGCAGGCGACGATCAAGCCGGTGTGGGATCTGTGGCGCAGCGTCACCCAGGACTTTTTCGCCTCCGCGAGCTTCGCGGTGGTGGCGAGTGCGACCTACGAGCACGGTCTGCGGCTGTTTTTCGAGGACGAGCTCGGCATACCGTGCACGCTCGCGCACGCGCGCCGTCCCGGCGTGAAGCCGGACAACCAGGGCGTACGCGAACAGCTGCGCGCAAAACCGCCAATGGTGATCTACGGCTCGGCCAACGAGCGCATCTACGCCGCCGAGCTCGGCCTGCGCTCGATCTGGATCGCCGCCTCGTTCCCCGGCGCGATCATCAGGCGCGCCACCGGCACCCCGTTCATGGGCTACGCCGGCGCCACCTACCTCGTGCAGGAGTTCTGCAACGCGCTGTTCGACGCGCTGTTCGGCATGCTGCCGCTCGGCGTCGACCTCGACCGCATCGAGCCGACGCACGCGCGTAGCGATACTACCGCGCCGTGGGACGATGCGACCGTCGCGCCGTGGGACGGCGACGCCGCCGCGGCGTTGTCGCGCCTAGTCGAGCGCGAGCCCTTCGTTGCCCGCATCTCGGCCGCCAAGACGCTGCGCGAGCAGGTCGAGCGCGCCGCGCGCGCGCATGGCGAAGACAGCGTGTCGTTCGCCCGCGTGGCGGCCACGCTGCCGGTCCTGGCCGATGTCTGAGCGGCCGGAAATCTCGTAAGCAGGAGGGAGTTTACAGCATGGCCAACGAACTCGACCGTACGCGATCAACCCTGTCCGGCCTCAGCGAGGGCGAGGCGAGGGAGTTCAACCGCATCTTCGTGCTCAGCTTCGCGATCTTCACCGGCATCGCGATCGTCGCGCACTTCCTCGCCTGGCTGTGGCGCCCGTGGGGCGGCAGCTACGCGCACACCTCGATGATCGAGCCAGTGCACGGATTGCTCCTGCACGCGCTCACCGCCCTGACCTGAGGAGGACGGCCGCATGTTCCGCATCTGGCTGCTGTTTGATCCGCGACGCGCGCTGATCTCGCTGTTCGTGTTCCTGCTGACGCTCGCCTTGGTGATCCACTTCATCCTGCTCAGCACCGACCGCTTCAACTGGCTCGACGGCCCGAACCACGACCGCCTCACCGGCGGGCCGGTGCAGCAGATGACGCCGATGCCCCAGACGCCGAGACAACCCTGACGCCGAGGCAGCCGTGACACGTCGCGTGCGGGTGGCGCAGAGGGTCGCCCGCACGCGACGCCCGATGGAGGAGCGCCGATCATGGCGATGATGAACTTCGAGTACAAGTACCGCGTGCGAGGCGGCACGCTCGTCGGCGGCGACCTGTTCGATTTCTGGGTCGGGCCGTTCTATGTCGGCTTCTTCGGCGTGACGACGCTGTTCTTCTCCGCCTTCGGCACCGCGCTCATCATCTACGGCGCCGCGATCGGGCCGACCTGGAACGTCTGGCGCATCTCGATCGCGCCGCCCGACCTCAGCTACGGCCTCGGCTTCGCGCCGTTGCGCGAGGGCGGGCTGTGGCAGTGGATCACCTTCTGCGCCGTCGGCGCCTTTGTCTCGTGGGACCTGCGCATGGTCGAGATCGCGCGCAAGCTCGGCATGGGCCTGCACGCGCCGTTCGCCTTCGCCGGCGCCATCCTCGCCTACGTGACGCTCGAGGTGATACGCCCGCTGCTGCTCGGCGCCTGGGGCCACGGCTTTCCCTATGGCATCATCAGTCATCTCGACTGGGTCAGCAACGTCGGCTACCAGCACCTGCAGTTCCACTACAATCCGGCGCACATGATCGCCATCACGTTCTTCTTCACGACGACGTTCATCCTGGCGATGCACGGCGGCGTGATCCTGTCCTCGCTCAACCCAGGCGAGGGCGAGACGGTCAAGCCCTCCGGCTTCGAGGACAGCTTCTTCCGCGACCTGATCGTCTATTCCATCGGCCCGGTCGGCATCCATCGCCTGGGCTGGTTCTGCGCCATCAACGCCGGCGTGTGGAGCGCCATCTGCATCGTCATCAGCGGACCGTTCTGGACGCGCGGCTGGCCGGAATGGTGGAACTGGTGGCTTAACCTGCCGATCTGGGGCTGAACCGATGTTCGATTACCGCACCGCCTTCGGCGTCGAATACCAGAACATCTTCAACCGCGTGCAATTGCGCGGCCCGGCCGACGAGGGCGCGCCGCTGAAATGGGGCATCGAGAACCGGCGCGGCACGCCGCGGTTCTCCTACCTGCTCGGCCTGATCGGCGCCGCGCAGGTCGGGCCGTTCTATCTCGGCGCCACCGGGCTCGCCTCGATCGTCTGCGGCTTCATCGCGTTCGAGATCATCGGCCTCAACATGCTGGCCTCGGTCGGCTGGGACCCGGTGCAGTTCATCCGCCAGCTGTTCTGGCTGGCGCTCGAGCCGCCGGCGCCGTCGTACGGCCTGCACATCCCGCCGCTCAACCAGGGCGGCTGGTGGCTGATGGCGGGGTTCTTCCTGACCACGGCGATCGTGCTGTGGTGGGTGCGGGTCTACCGCCGCGCCCGAGCGCTCGGCCTCGGCACCCACGTCGCCTGGGCGTTCGCCTCGGCGATCTGGCTCTACCTCGTCTGCGGCTTCATCCGGCCGTTGCTGATGGGCAGCTGGGGCGAGGGCGTGCCGTTCGGCATCTTCCCGCATCTGGACTGGACCGCGTCGCTGTCGATACGCTACGGCAACCTTTTCTATGACCCGTTCCACATGCTCTCGATCGTGTTCCTGTACGGCTCGACGCTGCTGTTCGCCATGCACGGCGGCACCATACTCGCGGTCGGCCGCTATGGTGGCGAGCGCGAGATCGACATGACGACCGACCGCAGCACCGCGGCCGAGCGCGCCGGCATCTTCTGGCGCTGGGTGATGGGCTTCAACGCCACCTACGAGTCGATCCACCGCTGGATCTGGTGGTTCGCCGTGCTGTCCAACATCACCGGCGGCATCGGCATCATCTTGACCGGCACCGCCGTCGACAACTGGTACCTGTGGGGCGTCAAGCACCACTTCGCGCCGCTCTACCCGCCGGTCTATCCCGGCCACATCGCCGATCCCGGCATGCTGCGCGGGGTGACGCGGTGAGCGCCCCCGCACGAAGTGCGATGAGCGCCGTCCTTGAGGTCGTGCGATGATCGGCCGCATACTATTCGCGCCATTCGCCCTGGTCGGCTGGCTGCTGGCCGGCGCGGCGCGCGCCGTCGCCGGCAGCCCGTGGAAGTCGACCGCCGCCGTCGGCGGGTTCGTCGCCGCGGTGCTGCTGGTGCTGCTGGCGACGACGTTCGAGCGCTTCCCCGTCGTCAGCGTGCAGCGCGGCTTCCGCGGCGTCGGCATGATCTCGCAATACAACCCGCGCACGGTCGCCGAGCAGGCCGACTTCCAGCAGGTGGTCGCGCCCTATCCGCCGGTCGCCCCCGCCGGCAAGACGGCGGCCGCCGCCTACCGCAACATCAAGGTGCTGAAGGACGTCGACGCCAACGAGATGCTGCGCCTGATGGCGGCGATGTCGAACTGGCTCGCGCCCAGCATCGGCTGCTCGTTCTGCCACTCCGCGGTCAACATGGCGGACGACGTCGTCTACACCAAGACGGTCGCCCGCCACATGCTGGAGATGACGCGCTACATCAACACCAACTGGCGCAGCCACGTCGGCGCCGGCGGCGTCACCTGCGGCACCTGCCACCGCGGCCACGCGGCGCCGAACAGCGTCTGGCACATCGAGCCGCCGCCAGGCGGCGTGCACGGCCTCGCCGAGACGGCGACTGGGATGAACGCGCCGTCGCCCGCCGCCGGCGTCACCGCGCTGCCCTACGATCCGTTCACGCCGTTCATGCTGGGCGCGGCGCCGATCCGGGTGCAGAGCACCACCGCGCTGCCGAACGGCGACCGCGAGTCGATCAAGCAGACCGACTGGACCTACGCCTACATGATCCACTTCGCGCAGTCGCTCGGCGTCAGCTGCAACTACTGCCACAACACCCGCGCCTTCGGCGAGTGGGACGAGAGCACGCCGCAGCGCCTCACCGCCTGGACCGCGATCGAGATGGTGCGCGACATCAACCAGGCCTACATGGTGCCGCTCACCGAGGTGTTCCCGCCCGGCCGCCGCGGCGCGCTCGGCGACGTGCCCAAGATCAACTGCGCGACCTGCCACAACGGCGCCTACAAGCCGTTCTACGGCGCCAGCACGCTCTCCGCCTACCCCGAGCTCGAGGGCGGCGAGGGCACGCCAGTGCGACCGCCCGCCGCCCAGCAGCGCAGCGCGGCGGCATCGCCCGCCCCGCGCGGCGGCCATATTGACGCGACAGCGCTCGCCACCACA
>CAXTSD010000179.1:0-1057 GCA_964246775.1 uncultured Acetobacteraceae bacterium
GCTGCTGCTGCCGACGCCGACGGCGAGCGTGCCGGCGGCGACGTGGCCGTTGAACGCGGTGTTGCCGAGCAGCGTCAGGCTGGCGACGCTGGCATAGCCGCTGATCAGCTGAAAGCCGGTGCCGGTGCCGCCGCTGACCGTCACCGCGTTGTTCGCGCCCGGGCCGAGTGCCGCGTCGCCGCCGGTCGTCGTATCGGTCCAGTCGGTGGCGTTGGTCCAGGCGCCGGACTGGCCGGACTGCTTCCAGGCATAGCCGTCCGGCGCGGCGGTGCCGCCGCTGACCGCGGTGCCGCCGTCGCTGCCGGTCGCGGCGACCGTGACGTTGGTGCCGTGCGCGCCGTCCGGGCTGACCAGGAACACCTCGCCGGCATAGGAACCGGCGAGCGTCAGCCGTGCCGCGATCGTGCCGCCATAGCTCAACGTGAGCAGGCCGCCGCCGCTCGTCGTCTGCGCGAACGTCGCGGCGGAGATCGGGCTGGCGACGAAGTCGATCGCGTCGCCGACGGCAAAGCCGGTGAGCGTGCCGCTCGGCGCGAAGGCCTCGCTCGCGAGCTGCAGGATCGAGGCGGTGCCGGAAAAGCTCACCCCGAGCCCGGCGGCCGGACGACCGCCGAGCGACAGCGTGGCGTTGTCGTCGATCGCGAGCGACCCTGTGCCGCCGACGCTGCCGAGCGCGAGCGTGCCGCCGGCGGCGACGATGCTGCCGTTGTCGATGACGCTGCCCGCAAGGTTGACGGCGAGGTTGCCGGACAGGCTCGCCCCGGCATCGACGCTCACCGCGCCCGCCGCCGCATGGCCGGCGCCGCCGACCTCGATGCTGCTGCTGGTATCGACGCTCAGCACGGTCGTCGTGCCGCCGTTGCCGACCAGCGCGCCGAGCCGGACGAGCCCGCCATTGCCCGCACTCACCTGCACCGCCGCCGGCGCGGCGCCGATGGCAGGGCCGATCGTGAGCGCGCCGGCGACCAGCACGTCGCCGCCGGACGCCGCCAGCCTGCCGGCGGCGACGCTGCCGCTCATCGCGCTTAGTGTCGCCCCGGCCGTCGCGGTTAGGGCT
>CAXTSD010000179.1:1067-5692 GCA_964246775.1 uncultured Acetobacteraceae bacterium
CCGGCGCCGCCGGCCGCCGCCACCACGCGGGCGCCGACGCTGCCGCTCGCCGCGTTCAGCGTTCCCCCGGTCGCGGTCAGGCCGGAAGCCGCGCCGCCGGCGCCCACGGTCAGCGTGCCGAAGCTGAGCGTGCCGTAGACGTTGGTATAGCCGGTGAACGATGCCGCCGCCGCCGCGCCGTTGCCGTTGAGCGCCTCGACACGGTTGCCGGTCGGGCCGGCGATGGTCGCGCCGTCGCCGGCGGCGGGCGTCCGGGCGGCCGGCGCGTTGATCGTGTCGTCGAACCAGGACGCCGTCGTGGTCCACGAGCCGCCGCTCGAGGCTGTCCAGTGGAAATTGTCAGGAGCCACGGCGGCGGTCTCCACCTTCTCAAGCCCGCGTACTGCCGGCTCACGACGGCGTTACTCGCACCGCGCTCAGCAACGATCAAGAAGATTCCCACACGCTCGACGTGCAGAGCCAAAGAATCTTCGTCCATCTCGCGGCGGCTCGAGAACCTCTAACCCAAAAGGGTAGTGAAGTCGGGTAACGCGCAACTCAGGAACGAAAGCTGCCTTTCAAATACGCCAGGATGGAGACGACGAGCACGACGCTGTAGGGCACCAGCACGTGCCTCGCGGTGTCGGTCGCGTAGGGGACCAGGTTGAGGAAGGCGAACGCCGCCGCCACCAGCCAGAGTATCGCCACGTAGACGGCCCAAGGCATCGTCACGCTCCCGAGGGGGTTGAGCAGCACGTCAGAACAGGGGTGAGGCGCCGTGCTGGCACGGCGGCGCCAACATCTCAAGCGGGCCGGTGGCGAGGGGTCGCGACGTGGGCGGAAACCCGTCGTGACACGCGCCGTTCACGCCGGACGCTGCAGCAAGGACGTCCATGGCACAGACACGGAGCGGCGGACCTGACGCGGTGGCGCGGGGCGACAAGCCTGCGCCTGGCTGGTCCGCCTATCAGGCCGTCCGCGGCCACACCGATGCGCTGAGCGCCGCGCTCTCCGCCGAGGACCAGGTCATCCAGTCGATGGACGACGCGAGCCCGGCCAAGTGGCACCGCGCCCATACGACCTGGTTCTTCGAGGAATTCGTGCTGCGGCCGTATCTGCCGGGCTACCAGCGGCACGATCCGGCCTTCGGCTATCTCTATAACTCCTATTACGAGGCTGTCGGCGCCAGATACCCGCGGTCGCAGCGCGGCCTGGTCACCCGGCCTGGCGCCGAGGCGGTAAGCGCCTATCGCGCCCATGTCGATAGCGCGATGGCGCGCCTGCTCGCGACGTCGCCGCCGGCCGAGGCCGCGATGCTGATCGAGCTCGGCCTCAACCATGAGCAGCAGCACCAGGAGCTGTTGCTGACCGACATGCTGCACGCGTTCGCGCAGAACCCGCTCGCCCCGGCGGTGCTGCCCGGCTGGCAGGAGCCGCGCGGCGGCGACGCCAGGCTGCGCTGGATCGAGATGCGCGGCGGCATCAACGGCATCGGCCATCCTGACGACGGCGGCTTCTGCTTCGACAACGAGACGCCGCGCCATCAGCAGTTGCTGCAGCCGCATTGCATCGCCAACCGTCTCGTGCGCAATGCCGACTGGCTCGCCTTCATCGAGGACGGCGGCTACCGGACCGTCGGGCTGTGGATGTCCGAAGGCTGGGACGCGGCGCGGCGCGAGGACTGGCAGGCGCCGCTGTATTGGCGGCGGACGCAGGACGGCTGGCGGCAGATGGGTCCCGGCGGCCTTGCGGCACTCGACGAGCAGGCCCCGGTCCGCCACGTCAGCTGGTATGAGGCCGACGCCTTCGCCCGCTGGTCGGGCGCCCGATTGCCGACCGAGGCCGAGCTCGAGGCGGCCGCCGGCAGCGTGTCCGAGTTCACCGGCCACGTCTGGCAGTGGAGCGGCTCCGCCTACCGCCCGTATCCAGGCTTCGTCACCACGCCTGGCGCCGTCGGCGAGTACAACGGCAAGTTCATGATCAACACCATGGTGCTGCGCGGCGGCTCGTGGGCGACGCCGGCGGGACACACGCGGCCGTCGTACCGGAACTTCTTCCACCCCGACAAGCGCTGGCAGGTCACCGGCCTGCGCCTCGCGCGGGATGCCTGAGGCGGTGCTGGACCGGCCGGCCGACCGGTTCGACAGCGGCGTCGCCAAGGCGGCGTTGGCCGGGCTGAGCGGCGAGCGGAAGACGCTGCCGGCGAAGCTGTTCTACGACGACGAGGGATGCCGGCTGTTCGGCCTGATCACCGGCCTGCCGGAATACTACCTCACCCGTACCGAGCGCGCCTTGCTCGACGAGGTCGCGCCGGAGATCGCCGCCACCGTCGCGCCCGGTGCCGCCCTGGTCGAGTATGGCGCCAGCGACGAGGCGAAGGCGCTCGTCTTGCTCGACGCTATCCCCGGCCGGTTCGGCGGCTACGTGCCGATCGACGTCGCCGGCGGCGCGCTCGGGACGCTGTGCGCCCGCATGCGGGCAAGCCATCCCGACCTGCCGGTGCATCCCGTCACCGCCGACTTCCTGCAGGCGTTCGACCTGCCAGAGGCGGTCGCCGGCCGACCGCGGCTCGGCTTCTTCCCCGGCTCGACGATCGGCAACCTTGATCCGCAGGCGGCGCGCAGCTTCCTCGCCGCCGTGCGCGGCACGCTCGGCGCCGGCGCCCGCTTCGTCGTCGGCGCCGACCTGCGCAAGGATCCGGCGTTGTTGCTGCCGGCCTATGACGACCCCGGCGGCGTCACCGCCGCGTTCAACCTCAACATGCTGTCGCGGCTGAACCGCGAGGCCGACGCCCGCTTCGATACCGGGCGCTTCGCCCACCGCATCGTCTGGAACGACCCGGAAAGCCGCATCGAGATGCACCTGGTCAGCCGGCAGGCGCAGACGGTGAGCGTCGCCGGCCGGGCGATACGGTTCGCCGCCGGCGAGAGCATCCACACCGAGAACAGCTACAAATATACGCTGCAAGCCCTGGCGGCGCTGGCGCAGGATGCCGGCTGGCGCCGGCTCGAACTGTGGACCGACCCTGCCGGGCTGTTCTCCATCCAGTTGCTGGAGGCCGAGCGATGACGCGCGTCACACGGATCGGAGCACCGCGTTGAACCGGGCGAGGGCGCGTGCGATCGCCTTGCGCCGAGGCCGGGCGGAGCGCTGGTGGCTCGCCCTGGTTCTCGCCAGCCTGTTATGCTGCGCTGCCGAGCAGCAGGCGCACGGCCAGACGCAAGGACCGGTAGGCGGCCCGAGCCAAGGGCAGGCCGGGTCGAGCCAGACGACGCCGCCCGCCGCAACGCGCGACCCGCCCGCCGGCGAGGCGCCGGCCTCAGGGGTGTTGCGTCCACCGGCTCAGGTCGATCCGAAGATGAAGGTGATGCCGCCGCCGGCGACGACGGCCAACACTCCCGTCATCAAGCCGGACACGACGCCCCGCGGCGGCACGGTCACGATACCCAGATAGCCAAGGCGTAGGTCGCGGGAGCCCCGCGGATCAACTGTCGGATTTGGCCTTGCCGGCAGCCTTGCGCTTCGGCTTGGCGGTGGAGGCCGCTCCTTGCTGCTCGTCGGGAGTGATCGGCGCCTCGCCGGCACTCGTCGTGCCAACCGGCTGGCTGCGCGCGGCGGCGCGCTTGCGTTTCAGCGACGGCGACTGCGCGTGCTCGCCCTGGTCGGAGGAGCGGTCGGGGAACTCGCCCAGGTTCTCCTGCAACACGGCCTCCTCGACCGGCTCGCCGGCCGGGGTCGTCGGCTCGGTGCCAGGGTTCGGCAACTGGCCGCTATTGCCGCTCTCCTCCATGCCGATCAGCTCGCGCGCGCGCTCCCAGTACTCGCCGTCCCGACCATGCGGCTCACCCTCGGACTGCCAGAGATGATAGGCCCGATCGCGCACGCGCTGCTGGTAGGCTTCGTCGCTGTCGTCAAGCGGGTTGTGCATTCCGTGTCTCTCCAGAGGGGCGGCGGCGCGCCACAATTGGCTGATCGGCGCCGTCAGGGTAAGAGGGTTCCGTCGCCTCGTCTCGCGATCTTGTGCGAAGCGGCATGATTAAGCTGTGTGGACCATGGCGTTTTGGGCTTTCGATCAGTCCTCGTCCGTGTATGATATCAGCGGTCGCGGCAGGTTGCATGGCTTAGCCGGTCGCGCGAGGGTCCGATCCGGCTGGCCGGGTATGACCCGGCCTTGCGTTACGTATTCACCGGTATTCGGACGACCTGAGTTATGGCCAAGACTGACAACTGGCAGCGGCGGAAGCGGCCTGAGCGT
Source organism: uncultured Acetobacteraceae bacterium (assembly GCA_964246775.1). Taxonomy (GTDB): domain Bacteria; phylum Pseudomonadota; class Alphaproteobacteria; order Acetobacterales; family Acetobacteraceae; genus CAXMMR01. The sequence goes on from CAXTSD010000179.1 coordinate 5,302, forward strand.
GGCTTCGACGACTTCCCGAGCTTCCCTGAGCCTGCCCCAATCCCCTCCGCCTTTGTGCGACGGCCCACATCGCCGGCGCCGGTCTCCACCGGCCCGGACACCTCCGCGGTCGTCAAGTGGTTCAACTCGGAGAAGGGGTTCGGCTTTGTCGAGCTCGAGGGCGGTGCCGGCGACGTGTTCCTGCACGCCAGCGTGTTGGCCCGCATCGGCGCCAGCGCCGTCAACCCGGGCGCCACGTTGAGGGTCCGGGTCGGGCAGGGCCAGAAGGGTCCGCAGGTCACCGAGGTTCTCGAAATCGACGACAGCACAGTCGGCGCAGCGCCCGCGCGCGCGCCGCGGCCCGGCGCAGTGCCGAGGCGTGCACGAACACGTCCTTGCCGCCGTCATCGGG
>CAXTSD010000180.1:0-5682 GCA_964246775.1 uncultured Acetobacteraceae bacterium
CTCGTCGGGCGGCTCGGCGGCGGCGGTCGCGGCGAGGCTCGCCCTCGGCGCGACGGCGACCGACACCGGCGGCTCGATCCGCCAGCCGGCCTCGTTCTGCGGCGTCGTCGGGGTTAAGCCGACCTACGGGCGGTGCTCGCGCTGGGGCATCGTCGCCTTTGCCTCGTCGCTCGATCAGGCCGGGCCGATCGCCCGCACGGTGCGGGACTGCGCCATCCTGCTCGGCTCGATGGCGGGGTTCGATGCGCAGGACAGCACCAGCGTCGACCTGCCGGTGCCCGACTATGAAGCCGCCTGCGCGCGGGGCGTCGCCGGCCTGCGCATCGGCGTGCCGCGCGAATACCGCGTCGACGGCATGCCGGACGAGATCGACCGGCTGTGGCGCCAGGGGCTCGGCTGGCTGCGCGACGCCGGCGCAAAGATCGTCGACGTCAGCCTGCCGCACACGAAATACGGTCTCGCCACCTACTATATAGTGGCGCCGGCGGAAGCCTCGTCCAACCTCGCGCGCTATGACGGGGTGCGGTTCGGCGCCCGGGTCGCGGGCGACGACCTGATCGACCTCTATGAACGCTCGCGCGCGGACGGCTTCGGGCCCGAGGTGAAGCGCCGCATCCTGATCGGCACCTACGTGCTGAGCGCCGGCTACTACGATGCCTATTATCTGCGGGCGCAAAAGGTGCGGGCGCTGATCCTGCGCGATTTCTCCAACGTCTGTGCCGACGTGGACGCGCTGGTGACGCCGACCGCGCCGTCGGCGGCGTTTGCCCAGGGCGAGAACATGGACGACCCGATCAAGATGTATCTGAACGACGTGTTCACCGTGCCGGCGAGCATGGCCGGCGTGCCCGCGCTCTCGGTCCCGGCCGGGCTGGACGGGCAGGGCCTGCCGCTCGGTTTGCAGGTGATCGGCCGGCCGTTCGACGAGGTGACGATATTCGCCGTCGGCGCCGCCATCGAGCGCGCCGCCGGCTTCACCGCGCTGCCAGCCCTGCGCGCCGGCGCCTCGCCATGACCTACCTCATCGAGGGCAGCACCGGCCCCTGGGAGCTGGTGATCGGCCTTGAGGTGCACGCCCAGGTGACCAGTGCGGCAAAACTGTTCTCCGGCGCCGCCACCGATTACGGCGCCGAGCCGAACAGCCAGGTCAGCTTCGTCGACGCCGCGTTTCCGGGCATGCTGCCGGTGGTCAACCGCGAATGCGTGGCGCAAGCGGTGCGCACCGGGCTCGGCCTTGCCGCCCATGTCAACGTGATGAGCCGGTTCGACCGCAAGAACTATTTCTACGCCGACCTGCCGGCCGGCTACCAGATCAGCCAGTACGAGCACCCGATCGTCGGGCCAGGCGTGATCGCGATCGAGCTCGCCGACGGCTCCACCAGGCGGATCGGCGTCACCCGTCTGCATCTCGAGCAGGATGCCGGCAAGTCGCTGCACGACCAGGACCCGCAGCGCTCGTTCATCGACCTCAACCGCTCCGGCGTCGCGCTGATGGAAATCGTGAGCGAGCCCGATCTGCGCAGCCCCGAGGAGGCCGGCGCCTATCTGCGCAAGCTGCGCAGCATGCTGCGCTACCTCGGCACCTGCGACGGCAACATGGAGGAGGGCTCGATGCGCGCCGACGTCAACGTCTCGGTGCGCCGCCACGGCGAGCCGTTCCGCACCCGCTGCGAGATCAAGAACGTGAACTCGGTGCGCTACGTCATGCACGCGATCGAGGCGGAAGCCAAACGTCAGGTGCAGCTCTGGGAGGCGGGCGAGACGGTCGAACAGGAGACCCGGCTCTACGACCCGTCGCGCAACGAGACGCGCGGCATGCGCAGCAAGGAAGACGCGCACGACTATCGCTATTTCCCCGACCCCGACCTGCTGCCGCTGGTGCTCGACGAGGACTGGATCGCCGAATTGAGGGCCGGCCTGCCGGAGCTGCCGGACGCCAAGCGCGACCGCTTCGTCAGCCAGTACGGTCTCGCGGTCTACGACGCGACGGTGCTGGTCGCCGAGCAGCAGACCGCCGACTTCTTCGAGACCGTGGCCGCCGGGCGCGACGCGAGGCGCGATCCAAGGCTGGCGGCCAACTGGATCACCGGCGACTTCTTCGCCGCCCTCAACCGCACCGGCAAGACGATCGCCACCGCGCCGGTGTCAGCCGAAGCCCTGGGCGCGCTGCTCGACCTGCTCGCCGACGGCACGATCAACGGGCGGATCGCCAAAGAGGTGTTCGAGGCGATGGTCGAGACCGGGCAGAGCTCGAACGCCATCGTGCAAAGCCGCGGCCTGCGCCAGGTGACGGACACCGCCGCGATCGACGCCGCGGTCGAGGCGGTGCTCGCCGCCAGTCCCGACAAGCTCGCCGAGTATCACGGCGGCAAGGACAAGCTGTTCGGCTTCTTCGTCGGCCAGGTGATGAAGCGGATGGGCGGCAAGGGCAACCCGGCGCTGGTCAATGAGGCGCTTCGGCGGCGGGTTTGAACGTCAGGCAAGGCAAGGCAAGGCAAGGCAAGGCAAGGCAAGGCAAGGGGCTGTCTGCCCCTTGACCCCGATTAAAGGCGGAGCCTTTAAAATCCTTTGATTTCAACTGCGTTTACCTTTGAGAGCGGGTACGGAGCGAAGCCCTGATCCTGCCTCTGCTTTGGTTGACGATTCGCCCCCGACACCATAGAACAGCTACGCAAACGCCGTGTTGCGACCTTCCGGCGGAGGGGTGGCCGAGTGGCTGAAGGCGGCGGTTTGCTAAACCGTTGTACGGGGTCAACCCGTACCGTGAGTTCGAATCTCATCCCCTCCGCCAAGGGTCCCGTCGGACAGGTTGCTAGCCTGCCTTCGCCGGTTTGGGGCGCAGCAGATCGGTCAGCTTGCAGGCCACTGCCGCGACGAGCATCAGCATCGCCATCGGGCGGGCGGTGCCGTCGGCGAGCAGGCCGACCGCTTCGGCGCTGAGCGCGCCAAGGATGAAACCCATCGTGCCCATCATCGCCGAGGCGCTGCCAGCCGAACTGCGATGCTTGGCGAGTGCGCCGACCGTCGCGTTCGGGTTGAGCAGTCCGACGCTCATCATGGTGACGGTAAGCGGCAGCACGATGCCCGGCAGGCCGCCGAACCCGGTCAGGGCGTCTAGCGCGAGCGCGATCTCGGCGGCGAGCAGGGCGTTGACGGCGCCGCGCAGCAACCGGTCGGCGCCGTACCGTCGCAGCAACCGGCTGTTGACCTGCGAGGCGGCGATGTAGGCGGTGGCGTTGAGGCCGAAGATGCCGCCATAGGCGGTGGGCGTGAGGTGAAAGCGCCGGATGAACACGTCTGGCGAGCCGCCGAGATAGGCGAACACGCCGGCCATGGCGAAGGAGATCTGCATGGCGTGGGTGAGGAACGAACGCTCGCGAACGACCATGCTGTAGCGGTTGAACAGAGCCAGCGGGTTGATCTGCGCCCGCAACGCCGCCGGCAGCGTGTCCGGCAGCGCCAGGGCGACCAGCAGCAGCGCCACTACGCCGTAGAAAGTCGCGAACCAGAAGATCATCCGCCAGTCGGCGAATTGCAGCATCAGGCCGCCGAGCGTCGGCGCGAGTATCGGCGCGACACCCATGATCAGCATCAGCTGGGCGATCAGCCGTGCCGCCTCGTGCCCCTCGGCGACGTCGCGCACGATGGCGCGCGGCATCACCGTGCTGGCGGAGCCGCCAAACGCGGCGAGCAGGCGCCAGACCGACATCATCTGCACCGAGGTCGACAGCGCGCAGCCGGCCGAGGCGAGCGTGTAGACGGCGGTGCCGAGCAATAGCGGCAGCCGCCGTCCGAACCGGTCGGCGAGCGCGCCCTGGCTGAGCTGGCCGAAGGCGAGGCCGACGAACCAGGCGGCGAGGGTGTATTGCGACGAGCCGTGCGGCGCGCGTAGCGAGGCTTCGATGGCGGGAAACGCCGGCAGGTACATGTCGGTCGAGATCGGTCCGACCGCCTGCAGCAAGCCAAGCAGCGCCGGCAGCCAGCGCGGCAGCGCCTCGCCCGGCGCCAGGACGCGGGAGCGACTCAACGCACGCGAACCACCGTCATTGGCGCGCCAAGGGCGCGACGAACAGCGGTGCGGTGTCCCAAGGAAACAGGATCCAGGTGCTCTGCTCGACCTCGGCGATGAAGTGGTCGGTCGCCGGGCGGCCGGCGGGCTTCGCGTAGAGGCAGGCGAAGACGGCGCGCGGCAGCATCTCGCGCACCAGGCTCGCGGTGATCCCGGTATCCACCAGGTCGTCGATGATGAGGAAGCCGGCGCCGTCGGCGGCGGCGGCCGCCGGTTTCACGATCACCGGCTGGCCGAGCGACTCCTCGTCGTAGCTGACGACGCAGACCGTCTCGATCAGCCGGCACTCGAGCTCGCGGGCGATGATCGCCGCCGGGATCAGCCCGCCGCGGGTGATTGCGACGATGCCGCGGAACGGGCCGAGCGGCATCAGGCGGCGCGCCAGGTCGCGGGCGTCGCGATGCAGCTGGTCCCAGGTGACGGTGGCGTAGGTGGTGGCGTTCACCGCAGGCGCTTAGAACAGCCGGCCACCAGGCGGCACCGGGAAGTCCGGCCGGATCAGCACGACCTCGCCGTCGACGTCAGGAACACCGAGCACCAGCAGCTCGCTCTGCATCGGCCCGACCTGCCGCGGCGGCAGATTGACCACGGCGAGCACTTGGCGGCCGATCAACTGGTCTGGCGTGTAGTGGCGGGTGAGCTGGGCGGAGGAGCGGCGAATGCCGAGCGCCGGCCCGAGATCGACCCAGAGCTGGATCGCCGGCCGCCTCGCCTCGGGAAACGGCCTGGCGTCGGTAATGGTCCCGACCTGGATGTCCAGCCGGGCAAAGTCCTCGATGCTTGCGTCTGTGCTCATGCCGGTGTTCTAGCCTGCGATCGCCTCGACTGGAACAGTCAGGGCGTGACGCGAGAGGGGCCAGCGCTCGCCCGTGTCGCGTCCTCGCGCTCGCTGAGCAGGCGGTCGAAATACTCGATGGTGCGCCTGAGGCCATCCTCGAGCGCGACGCGCGGCTGCCAGCCGAGCAGCGCCTCGGCGCGGCCGATATCCGGGCAGCGCTGCATCGGGTCGTCCTGCGGCAGCGGGCGATGCACGATGCGCGATGCCGAGCCGGTGAGGCGCAGCACCGTCTCGGCGAGCACGCGCACCGGGATTTCGTGCGGGTTGCCGATGTTGATCGGGCCGGTGAGGCTGTCCTCGGTGCCCATCATGCGCACGAACCCCTCGATCAGGTCGTCGACGTAGCAGAAGGCGCGGGTCTGCAGGCCGTCGCCGTAGAGGGTGATCGCGTCGCCGCGCAGCGCCTGGACGATGAAGTTCGAGACGACGCGGCCATCCTCGGGATGCATGCGCGGGCCATAGGTGTTGAAGATGCGCACGACCTTGATGCGCGTCTGATGCTGGCGGTGATAGTCGAAGAACAGCGTCTCGGCGCAGCGCTTGCCTTCGTCGTAGCAGGCGCGCGGCCCGAGCGGATTGACGTTGCCGCGATAGTCCTCGGATTGCGGGTGCACCGTCGGGTCGCCATACACCTCCGAGGTCGAGGCCTGAAACACCTTTGCGCGCACGCGCTTGGCCAGGCCGAGCACGTTGATGGCGCCGATGACCGAGGTCTTGGTCGTCTGCACCGGGTCGAACTGGTAGTGGATCGGCGAGGCCGGGCAGGCCAGGTTGT
>CAXTSD010000181.1:0-5667 GCA_964246775.1 uncultured Acetobacteraceae bacterium
CGGCCGGCACGCCAACAACGCCTGGCTGCAGGAGCTGCCGCGGCCACACAGCAAGCTGCTGTGGGACAATCCGCTGCTGCTCTCCCCGGCGCTCGCGGCGCGCCACGACCTGGTCAACGGCGACGAGGTCGCGCTGTCCTGCGGCAGCCGGACCGTGATGACGCCGGTCTGGATCGTGCCCGGTCAGGCGGCTGCGGTCGCGGTGGCGACACTCGGCTACGGCCGCCGCGTCGTCGGCGAGGTCGGGCGCGGCGTCGGCCTCGATTTCATGCCGATCAGCGGCGATGCGGGCGAGGCGACCCTGCGCAAGACCCTGCGCAAGACTGGGCGCTCGGTGCTGCTCGCCTGCACCGACCACCACGACGCGCTCGACGTCAGCCGCGAGGACACCGATCCGATCATCCGCCACGGTCTGCTCGAGGAGTTCGAGCGGCGGCCGAACTTCCTGCGCGGCGAGCGCCACGGCGAGACGCTGTATGAGCAGAAGCCGCAGGGGCCGGTCGCCTGGGGCATGAGCGTCGATCTCAATAGCTGCATCGGCTGCAACGCCTGCGTCACCGCCTGCATGGCGGAGAACAACGTCCCCGTGGTCGGCAAGCAGCAGGTGATCCACCAGCGCGAGATGCACTGGCTGCGCATCGACCGCTACTACGAGGGTCCGGCCGAGGACCCCGCCGTGTTCTTCCAGCCGATGCTGTGCCACCACTGCGAGGAGGCGCCGTGCGAGGTGGTCTGCCCGGTGGGCGCCACCGTGCACGACAGCGAGGGCCTCAACGCGATGGTGTATAATCGCTGCGTCGGCACCCGGTTCTGCTCGAACAACTGCCCATACAAGGTGCGCCGCTTCAACTATTTCGACTACGTGCGCGACGAGCAACGGCCGGCGGTGTCGCGCAACCCGGACGTCTCGGCGCGCGGCCGCGGCGTGATGGAGAAGTGCACCTTCTGCGTCCAGCGCATCGCCGCCGCCCGCATCGCCCACGACATCGACGGCACCAGGGAGCAGGTGGTCACCGCCTGCCAGGCGGCGTGCCCGACCCAGGCCTTCACCTTCGGCGACCTGAACGGCGGCGACAGCGAGGTGGTGCGAAGGAAACAGAGCCCGCTCGACTACGTGCTGTTGCCACAGACCAATACCCGGCCGCGGCTCACCTACGAAGGGCGTATTCGCAATCCTAATCCGGCGATCAGGCTGTGAGGAAGGCAAGGGCAGAGGCTCTGCCTCTGCACTCCGCCAAAGGGCTTAGCCCTTTGGAAACCGATTTATTTGCCATGGCGGCGAATGGCCCGAACGGAGTCCAATGGATGCGGGTCTGGGGCCGCCCGGCCCCAGCGGTGTCCAGAGGCAGAGCCTCTGGCCTTACGCGATGAGCGACATCCCGCTGCAGCCCGTCGTCCTCGGCCGCCCGACCAGCGGCCAGATGACCGACGCCATCGTCGGCGCGCTGCTGGCCCGGCGCGTGGCGCTGTGGTGGTGGATGGCACTCGTGCCCTCCGCCGCCCTGCTCGGCTGGGGTGCGGTCGCCGTCGGCTGGCTGTTCTATCGCGGCATCGGCGTCTGGGGCATCGACTGGCCGGTGGTCTGGGGGTTCGCGATCATCAACTACGTCTGGTGGATCGCCATCGCCTCGGGCGGCACCTTCATCTCGGCGCTGTTCTTCCTGGTGCGCGTCGAGTGGCGCACCTCGATCAACCGCATCGCCGAGACGATGACGCTGTTCGCCGCCGCCTGCGCCGGCGTCTACCCGATACTGCATCTCGGCCGGCCGTGGCTGTTCTACTGGCTGTTCCCCTACCCGAACACGATGACGCTGTGGCCGCAGTTCCGCTCGCCGCTGCTGTGGGACTTCATGGCGATCCTGGCCTACGTACTGAGCTCGGTCATCTTCTGGTATCTCGGCCTGATCCCCGATCTCGCCTCGGTGCGCGACCAGGCGAAGTCGCGCCCTGCACAGGTATTCTACGGCCTCGCCGCAATGGGCTTTCGCGGCACCTCGGCGCAGTGGCGGCATTTCCGCGCCACCTACGGCGTGATGGCGGCGGTGATGGCGCCGCTCGTGGTCTCGGTGCACAGCATCGTCGGGCTGGATTTCGCCGGCGGGCAGAGCCCCGGCTGGCACTCGACGCAGTTTCCGCCGTTCTTCGTGTTCGGCGCCTTTCTGTCCGGCTTCGCGATGGTGGCGCTGCTGGTGATGCCGGCGCGCGCGGCGTTCAAGCTGCAGGACTACGTGACCGGCAAGCACATCGACGTGCTCGGCAAGCTGATCGTCGCGAGCAGCCTCGCCATGGGCTACTCGTACATGATGGACGCGTTCAGCACCTATTACGGACCCGACCAGGCGGACCGCACGATGTTCACCGCCCGCCTGTTCGGCGAGTATTCGTATGTCTACTGGTCGACGATCGTCTTCAACGTGCTGCTGCCGCAACTGCTGTGGTCGCGCCGGCTGCGCCTCAACCAGGCGGTGCTGGCGCTGATCTGCCTCGGCATCATCGTCGGCATGTGGTTCGAGCGCTACGAGATCGTGGTCACCAGCCTGCACCGGCCGAACCTGCCCTCCGCCTGGGGCGACTACTCCGGCTCGTTCTGGGACTGGTCGGTGATGGGCGGCACCGTCGGGCTATTCCTCACCGGCATCCTCGTCTCGATACGCGTGGTGCCGATCGTCGCCATGCACGAAATGCGCGAGCTGCTGGAAACCGCGTCGTGATCGTCGCGAGCTTCGCCGACGGCGCGGCGCTCGCCTCAGCGGTGCGGGCGCTGCGCGAGGCAAAGCTCGGCGAGGTCGAGACCTACACGCCCGGCAAGCTCTCCGGCGACGGGCCGGACGCGGCGGTGTCGCCGATCCCGCTCGCGATGCTGCTCGCCGGGCTCGCCGGCTTCGCCTTCATGATGTGGCTGCAGCTCTACGCGACGGTGACCGGCTACCCGATCGACGTCGGCGGCCGGCCGAACGCCTCCTGGCCCGCCTACGTCACCAACGCCTTCGAGATCGGCGTGCTCGCCGCGATCAGCCTCGGCTTCCTCGCCTTTTTGGCGCTGAACCGGATGCCGCGGCCCTACGATCCGGTCGATGAGAGCCGGTTCATCCGCCAGGCGAGCCGCAACGAGTGGTTCCTCGCACTCCATCCCGAAGGCGACGACGCGCCGGCGCGGGCGCGTAGGGTGCTCGAGCGGCACGACCCGCAGACGCTGGAGGAGCTCGACGCATGAGCCGCCGGCCCCCCATGCTGGCCTGGCTGGCGGCGTTCGCGGCGCTCGGGCTCGCCGGCTGCGACGACATGAGCCATCAGGCGAAGAAGAATCCGTGGACGGTCAGCGGCGGCGACCCGGCGCGGCCGCCGCCGCACGTGGTCGAGTTCGAGGACCAGCCGCCGCCGCCGCCGCCGGTGACACTCGCTTTGGTCGAGCGCGGCCAATACGAGTTCCGCGCCTTCTGCACGCCGTGCCACTCCGAACTCGGCGACGGCCACGGCATGGTGGTGCAGCGCGGCTTCTCGCCGCCGCCGTCCTATCATATCGACCGCCTGCGCCGCGGTCCGACGCAGCATTTCTACGACGTGATCACCAACGGTTACGGCGCCATGTACTCGTTCGCGCAGCGCGTGCGGCCGCGGGATCGCTGGGCGATCGCCGCCTACATCCGCGCCCTGCAGGCAAGCCGGGAGGCAACCGTCGCCGAGCTGTCGCCCGAGCAGAGAGCCAGCCTGAAATGAGCCCGCGCGTCAAAATCGACCGGCTCGAGCGTCTGGCCTGGATGGCGGGCGGGGTCGGCCTGCTGGTCGCCGCCCTCGGCTGGGTGCTGGAGCCGCGCGCCTTCCAGTACGCCTGGCTGGCGGCGCTCGCGGTCTGGCTGTTTTGGCCGCTCGGCAGCCTCGCCTTGCTGCTGATCCACGTGCTGACCGGCGGCCGCTGGGGCGATGCGGTGCGGCCCGGCCTGCGCATCGGCCTCGCGACGCTGCCGCTGCTGCTGCCCGCCCTGGTGCCGCTGCTGCTTGGCTTGCCGACGCTCTACGCCTGGGCGCGGCCGGCCGAGGCGTCGCACCTCGCCAACCATTTCTACCTCAACCTGCCGTTCTTCGCCGCGCGCGGCGTCGTCTACCTTGCTGTCTGGTTCACGCTCGCCGCCCTCGCCTGGCGCGGCGCCGGCGAGCGTCTGGCGCCGCCGGCCCTCGTCCTGCTCGCCGTCACCTTCACCTTCGCCACGATCGACCTCACGATGTCGCTCGATCCGTCGTTCAACTCCTCGGTCTACGGCATGCTCGCCGGCGCCGGCGCGGTGCTGTTCGCGCTCGCCATCGCGGCGCTGCCGGCGGCGGCGACGGCATCGCGGGACACCCTCGCCGACATCGGCAGGATGCTGCTCTCGCTCGTCGTGCTCTGGGCCTATCTCGACTTCATGCAGTTCCTGATCGTCTGGGAGAGCGACCTTGCCGCCGACAGCTCCTGGTACGTGCGCCGCGAGCATGGCGGCTGGGGCGCCGTCATGGCGGTGATCGCGGCCGGGCACTTCCTGCTGCCTTTCCTGCTGCTGGTCTTCCCCCGCGTGCAGCGCAGCAGGCAGGGCATCGTCGGCGTCGCGTCGCTGCTGATCCTGATGGAGATACTGCGCGGCTGGTGGACGGTGCTGCCGGCCGCACCCCGCGGCCTCGGCTGGATCGACATCGGCTGCGTGCTCGCCTTCGCCGGCTGCGCCTCGGGGATCGGCTTGCGGGCGCGCGGACGCTGGATCGCCGGTCATGTCTGACTACGCCGAGGAGCCGCGTCTGCCGAAGGCCGAGCACGAGCGCTCGGACGTCGCGCTGCCGAACTTCCTCGGCCTGCTCGCCGCCTTCGCCGGCCTTGCCGTCGGCGGCGTGCTGCTCATCCTGTGGCTGTTTCCCGCCTCGGTCAGCGACACCTCGATGCCGCGCCGCATTCCCGAGTTTCCGCTGCCAAGGCTGCAGGCCAACGACCGCAACGACATGTCGGCGTTCTACCTCGCCGAGATGGCGTATCTGAACGGCGCCGGCTGGGTCGACCGCGCTCAGGGGAGCGTGCATATCCCGATCGCCGAGGCGATGCGCAAGGTCGCGCGCGACGGCATCGCCGACTGGCCGAGGACGGCGCCGCCGCCCGGCGTCTCGGCGGCGGGTGCGACACCCTCGGCGCCGGCGCCGGCCCCGCCCTCGGGCGCACCCTCGCCGCCGGCGGCGACCAGCAGCCCCGTTTCCTCGAAGGTCTCGCGAAGGGCCGCGTATCCGGCGATGGCGAGAGGATCGTCCGCCGCTCCGGGCCACTCGGCGTCCTGCGCTTCGAGCTTGCCGCCCGGAAACGCCGTGGCGCCCGGAAAGGTGCGGGCGTCGGCGGCGCGCCGGCCCACCAGCACCTCCAACTCCACGCCCTGGCGCAGGAGGATCAGACTGGCCGCGGGTACGGGGTGGGCAGGCGAGGTCGCGGACATAGGCGACGCGGCCCTTAGCCCCAGACGGCGCCGCCTCCAAGCTGCATCGCGCGCGACGCCGATCAGTCGAGCCGTTCGCCGCTCGCCAGGCGGTCCATGCGTTCGAGAAGGTAGTCCGCTTCCGTCTCGCCCGCTCCGTCGCGGGTCAGGAAGCGTTCGAGCATGCGCTGCTGAAAGCGGCCGCGGTCGAACTCGCCGCCTTCCTCCTGCAGCAGGCGGTAAG
>CAXTSD010000182.1:0-5657 GCA_964246775.1 uncultured Acetobacteraceae bacterium
GCACCGGCAGATCGCCGCCGCACTCGCCACCGGCAACCGGGTGCAGCTCGCCCCGGCGGGCGTCGCCGGCGCGAGCCTGCCCAGCGTGCCGCCAGGACTTGCCGACTGGATCGCCGAGGACGGCGAGGCCGGCACCATCGACCACGTGCTGTTCCAGGGTCCGCCGGCCGCACTCGCGGCGCTGGACCGGCGGCTCGCCGAGCGGCCCGGCCCGCTGATCGCCGTGCAGTGCACGCTCGAGGCGCACCGTCTGGTGCAGGAGCGCGTCGTCAGCACCAACACCGCGGCCGCCGGCGGCAATGCCGAGCTGATCATGCAGGCGGAGGCGTGAAGCCGAGCGCGAGCTGGGCGGGCGGGCGCGCCGCCTCGGGTTCGAGATTGGACAGGCTCACCCCGAGCAGCCGCACGCCGCGCGGCGGCGGGAACAGCGGCCGCAGCAGCGCGAGGCCGATTTGCTCCAGCGCCGCCTGGCAGGCGACCGGCTCGGCGGCGGAGCGGCTGCGCGTGACCTGCCGGAAATCCGCGTATTTGAGCTTCACCGTGACCGTTCGACCGATATAGCCGCCGCGCCGGCAGGCCGCCCAGACCTTGGCGAAGTTGTCCGCCATCGACGGCGCGACCTGCTCCCACTGCCAGAGATCCTGCTCGAAGGTGGTCTCGGCGCCGACCGACTTTCGCAGCCGCGACGCATCGACCGGCCGCTCGTCGATGCCGCGCGCGATGCCGAAATAGCAGCCGGCGGCGCGGCCGAAATGCTGGCGCAGGAACTCCGGCGACTGGCGGCGCAGGTCCATGCCGGTCGCGATGCCGAGCGCGTTCATCCGGCGCGCCGTCACCGGGCCGACGCCGTGGAACTTGCCGACCGGCAGCGCCTCGACGAAGCGCGGCCCCATGCGCGGCGTGATGACGAACAGCCCGTCCGGCTTGCCGTGGTCAGACGCGAGCTTGGCAAGAAACTTGTTGTAGGAGACGCCGGCCGAGGCGGTGAGCCCGGTCTCGGCGCGGATCGCGGCGCGTATCTCGATCGCGATCGCCGTCGCCGAGCCGGCACTCGCCGTGCGCGGGTCCTGCAGCGGCGCCGTCACGTCCAGATAGGCCTCGTCGAGCGACAGCGGCTGGATCAGCGTCGTGTAGCGGCTGAAGATCGCGTGGATCTGCCGCGACACCGCCTTGTAGACGTCAAAACGCGGCTTGACGAAGACGAGGTGCGGGCAGGCCCGGCGGGCGCTCACCGAGGCCATGGCGGAATGCACCCCGAAGCGGCGCGCCTCGTAGCTCGCCGCCGCGACGACGCCGCGTTCGCGCGAACCGCCGACCGCGATCGGCAGGCCGCGCAGGCTCGGGTCGTCGCGCTGCTCGACCGAGGCGTAGAAGGCATCCATGTCGACGTGGATGATGCGTCGCGGATCCGAGCCGGGTTCGAGGAAGCTGTCGGCCGGTGGCGCCATGCCGCCTATTTGGGCGGCGATCCCGCCAGAGCAAAGCCGCCGGCGCCGAGGGCTTGACCGCCGCCGCGGCCGCGGTCCCACTGGCTCGCCACACCGCCAGGAGATAGCCCGCCATGATCCACGTCGTTGCCGTCGTCACCACGAAGCCCGGCCGGCGCGAGGCCGTGCTCACCGCCTTTCGTGCCAACCTGCCGGCGGTGCGCGCCGAGGCGGGCTGCCTGCAATACGTGCCGGTGGTCGACGTGCCTGATGCCGGGCGGGCGCAGACCAAGCTCGGCCACGACAGCTTCATGGTGGTCGAGCAGTGGGAGAGCGCCGAGGCGCTCGGCGCCCACGCCGCCTCGCCGCACATGGCCGCCTACGGCGCCAGCGTGAAGGAGATGGTCGCGAGCCTGGTCGTGCACGTTCTTCAAGAGGCGTAGGCTCACCCAGGGTTGAGGCGGAACCGAGCCGGCCAGCCAGGCACGCGGTTTGCTCCGCCTGACCGACGATCGAGACAGGAACGGATCAGCGATGAGCGAGCCAGCCTCCGCCGCACAGCCGGCGATCGACTTGCCCGCCCTCACGATCGAGGCCGTGCAGGCCGGCTTTGACGCCGGCGCCTACACCGCGGAAGCGCTGACGCAAGCCTGCCTCGACCGCATCGCCACCTACAACCCGCGGTACAACGCCATCATCTTTCTCAATCCCGACGCGCTCGCCGACGCGCGCAGGGTGGATGCGAGGCGGGCCGCCGGCGAGGCGCTCGGCCCGCTCGCCGGGGTGCCGATCGTGGTCAAGGACACGATGGACATGGTCGGCTTTCCCTCCACCGGCGGCTGGTCGCTGCTCTATGGCGGCCGCGGCGGCGTCGACCTGATGCCGGGAACCGACGCGCCGGTGGTGGCGCGCATGCGCGACGCGGGCGCGGTGATCCTCGGCAAGACCAACGTGCCGATCCTCAGCGCCACCGGCTCGCACGCCAATAACAGCTGGGCCGGGCCGACCTATAACGCGACCGGACGCGGCTTCCTGCCTGGCGGCAGCAGCGCCGGGTCGGCAACCGCGGTCGCCGCCGCGATGGCGGTGATCGGCCTTGCCGAGGAGACCGGTGGCTCGATCCAGAACCCGGCCTCGGCGCAGGCGCTGGTCGGCATCAAGCCGAGCTTCGCCCTGGTGGCGAACGCCGGCGTCATGCCGCTCGCCGCCAACCGCGACGTGGTCGGCCCGGTGGCCCGCTGCGTCCGCGACGCGGCACTCACGCTCGACGCGCTCGCCGGCTACAGCGCGGCGGACCCGAAGACCGTCGCCGGCATCGGCCACCGGCCGAAAGGCGGCTACGCCAGCCGGCTCGCGACCGATGCGCTGGCCGGCAAGCGGCTCGGCCTGTATGGCCCAGGCTGGCGCGACCAGCCGCTGTCGGACGAGTGCGCGAGCCTGTACGCGCGCGCCGTCGAGGAAGTGCGGGCTCGCGGCGCGACGGTCGTCGCGGACCCGTTCCGCGGCTCGGGCTTCGCGGCGATACGCAAGCCCGCCGCCGGCACCGAGTTCGACGCGCGCGGCATGGAGTCGGTGCCGTACGACCTCGGCGAATATCTGAGGCGTATGGGCCCGAACGCGGCGCTGCCGTCGTTCGCCGCGTTCGCCGACGCGACCAGGCGCGAGGACCCATTCGGCCCGTCCGGCGTGCTGCGTTACGTGAACGAGCTGCCGGATTTCCAGGCCTGCCTCGCCGACCCGACGCAACCACCGGCGCTGCCCGACTTCCTAGCCGCCAAGGAGGCCTATCTACGGATCTTCGACGAGGTGATGGCAGGGGAGCGGCTCGACGCGCTGGTGTTCCCGCAGATGCGCGGCGCGCTGCCGCCGCTGCATGGCAGCGAGGCGATCCACGAGACGACGGTGTGCGAGATCAACATCTCCGGCCTGCCCGGCATCACCGTGCCGGCCGGCTACTACGCCTCAGGAGCGCCGTTCGGGCTGATCTTCGTCGGCCGGATGTGGAGCGAGGCCGAGCTGCTCGGCTTGGCCTACGACTACGAATGCGCGACCAGGCACCGCCGGCTGCCCGAGCTGGAGCGGTAGTTCAGAATATTGTTGAAGTAAGGCGAGGGCTCTGCCCTCGACCCGCTGGGGCCGGCGGCCCCAGACCCCATTTTCCCCGCCGGTTGGTCAGATGACCGGATTACTGATGCAATAAAAGACGTGGCTGATGATCTGGCATCAATTCGGCGACCCGCTTGGCATGGCCGTATCAAAGGCTAGCAGTTGGCTGCACGAATTTCGCCCGCATTGCTGCGCTCCGTGCCTCAGCGGGCCGGAGGCCAAGGCGGAGCTGGTCTTCCAGAGCCGCAGTGTAAGCGCCCTGCTCCTTGGCATTGCGGAAGGTGGGGACGCCCGCGCGTATCAAGTATGCCGCACAGGCCGCATGTACGTCGTCAAGCTCGATAATCTCATCATAGGTGCATATAGGGTCGAAGCTCGTGCTCTGGATAGCTGCTGTCGTCACGTCTCCTGGCATCCACACGGAGTAGAGTGCCAGGTCGAGAGGCAAAAACTCCCGCACGACCTCTTGGGTTACAGGCTTTCCGTAGTTGCGCATCACCAAATCCTCCCAGGCTTCAAGCCGCCTTTCGTGGGATCGGAAATCTTATCTATACCGGTTGCGTGATATTGCGTCACCTGGTCTGGCTCTGGTCCCCAGACAATGTCTGACGATGGACGCGGGCTGTCGGGGTTGCGCCCCCATCGCCCATTAAGCGCGTTCACGTCGGCCCTGGACGGCATCGTTTGCGGCATCTCGGTCTTGGGGTCGAATGGGTGCGTGTGAGCAAGGACTTCCGCCTGCGAGGGTACTCGGACCTTGTCGGGCGCTCCACTGCGCAGGACCAGATCGTCACCTTCCTTTGTCAAAGCATACTCGACGCCGTTCTGCTGGCTGAGCTTGAACATGTCGCTGTAGAGTTCGGCCGGGCTGGCAACTCGATCGGTCAGGGTCACGCCTTTGGATCCCGGCACAGCATCACTCTGCACCAACTCAGGCATCGAGGCCCGCTCGCCTAAGCCTGGCGTGCGAGGGGCCTGCATGCCGGTCAGATTGCCGGGTGCCTCCACGATGGTCTTTCCTTCACCTGCCTCCGATAAGGCAGGTGTTTCCGAGCCCTTGGTCACAGTGCCGGCGGCCGCGTCCCCGACCTTGCTGGCGTTGGTCGTCAACTCCGTTGCCTTGTCCAGGCCCGCGCCGACACCCGCTTTACCCACGTCGGCACCAACCTCGCCAGCCTTGCCCAGGCTGCCGGCAATCTGGGCGACGCGGGCAGCGTCGCCCACCAGCCCGGCAGCCTCCGCCTCAGCGCCGCCTGGGATCACGGCCGTACCCACCAGCGCTGCGCTCTGCCCGAATGCCTTGCCGATGAACTCCGCCCCATGCCCCTGTGCTGCCGCCTGCTGATAGGCTGTACTGACTTGGTTCCAGGCTCCGCTCGCAGCGTTGCTCACCTGCTCTGCAGCCGTGCCCGGGTCGATGACCGTGGTTTTGGCGAACTGGCCGACGGCTTTGGCATTTTGGACAACGATACCCACGGCCTGTTGGCGCGCGTCGGCGCTGGTGGCAAGGCTGTAGGCGCCTTGCGCCAAGCCGCTCACGCCCTGCACCATGCCCATGGCGCCGTCCAAGGCGCCCTCGCCGACACCTTTGAAGAAGTCGCCTGCTGTGCCTAATAGGCCGGACACCGAGCTAGCTGTGGCCGGAGTAGCAAGTGTGGCTCCTGCCAGTGCTGCGGCGACAGCATAGGATGCGCTACTATCCTTATTCCTAGCTCGCGCGGCGTTGGCCAGGGCGTCTTGGAAGCGGCCGGCGCTGCCGGCGGCTGGTCCGTCGCCGAACTGAGCGTCCATCACTGCATTGTAGGAACTGCTCGCGCCGTAGCTGGCCGCAGTATCAAGGGCGAGTGTGCCCGACATGGGTTGTGCCTCCGTGATCGGGGATCCTGGTGCGGGCAGATAGGCCATGGTTCGGATCATCATGCTGCTCGAGCGGGCTGGGCGATGCAAGCCGCGCTGGGGTCATGGCAACACTCGGCATGTCTATATCGCCGGCTGATTGGATGAAGAGTGGCACGATCCGTTGTGCAGTGAACACACTATAAATCCAGACTTTTGGAAACCGCCGGGCCGACGGGCTAAACCCTGATCGGTCGTGTCCCATCGCGTGGTGTAGGAACGGCACCG
>CAXTSD010000183.1:0-5627 GCA_964246775.1 uncultured Acetobacteraceae bacterium
CCGTCGGTGCTGCCGCTATCGGCGACGATGATGTCGGCGGCGAACGATGTCGGGATTTCGCCGATCACCGAGGCGATCGTCGCCGCCTCGTTCAGCGTCGGGATGACGATCGCGACCCGCGCCGCGCCGGCGACTGCGACCCGCGCCGTGCCGGCGACTGCGACCCGCGCCGTGCCGGCGACAGCTACAGACTCCATCGCAGTCCGCAGTTCCGGCACGGTGCCGGCGGCGCGTCGGACAGCAGCGAGGCGCGGAAATCGCGGTAGGCCGGGCTGTTCCAGATCTCGCGCAGGCTCTGCTGGCTGGCGTCGCCTAGCGTGTAGTTGCTGTAGCCGCGCACCGCGAACGGCGCGATGCAGCACGGCAGCGCCCGGCCGTGCGCGGTGAAATACATCAGCGACCAGGGCCGCCGGCAGGTCGACCAGGGCTGGTCGCCGGCGCCGCGCTTGAGGCTCAGCCCTGGCTCGGTCGCGCCCGAGGCGTCGAGCGTCACGCCAAGCTCGGCGCCGATCGCGCGCGCCGCCTCAATCGACGCCTGCTCCTCGGCCTGCGTGCTCTCGAACAGCGAGTTCTTCGCGCTCGCGAGGCCGTAGCCGCTCTCGTCGAACACGAGGCGCTGCAGGTGCACCGCCGTCACCCCCATCGCGGCCGCGAGTCGCACGAAGGCGGGCAGCTGCTCGACGGTCTCCTTGAGCCCGGTCAGCCACAGCGAGACCCGCGGCGTCGTGGCGCCGACCTGCTTCTGGTAGGCGATGAACTTGCCGACGTCGCGCACGATGCGGTTAAAGAAATCCTTGCCGCGCACCGCGAGATAGGAGGCGCGGTCGGCGGCGTCGAGCGAGACGCGCAGCTCGTCGAGCCCGGTATCGATCAGCTCCTGGAAACGCTTCGGCTGCATCAGCGTGCCGTTGGTGTTGAACAGCACGTAGGTGCCGCGGTCGTGCAGATAGCGGATCATCCGCGGCAGGGCGGCGACCAGCATCGGCTCGCCAACCCCGTGCAGCACCACGCGGGCGATGTTGGGCACCTGGTCGACGATTCGGGTGAACAGCTCCCAGCTCATGTCGGCCGGCGGCTCGAGCTCCTCGAAGGTGCGCGGGCAGGTCTCGCAGAGCAGGTTGCAGCGGTTCGTCACCTCGAGATACAGGCAGACCGGTCGCACCTCGGTCACCGCGGACCGCTCGGCGCCGATCTGCTCGAAGTAGCGGCTGGGATCGCGAACCGTCGATGTCGACATCACTGTGATCCTCGCGAAACCGCGGTAGCGGCGTGAAGCGCAGGCCGGCGCCGCGACAGCGCGGCCGCCGACAGGGCGAGCGCCGGGCCGTAGACCAGGCAGGGCCAGAAGAAGCGCTCGTTGAACGGGTCGATGAGAAGCAGCACCGGCGCAACTGACAACCAGATTACGGCGGGAATTGGCGCGACGATCGAGGGCAGCGCGAGCCAGGCGAAATACCAGCTGTAATGCGGGCTCAGCGCCGCGGTGGCGCAGGCGGCCAGCACCGCGGCGTCGCGGCACAAGGTCACCGCATCCTCGGCAGGATCAAGCGGCGCCGCCGGCCGGCCGCGCAGGGTCCTGAGCGCCAGCAACGCCCCGCCGCCGGCGGCGGCGAGCAGATAGAGCTTTCCCGCGATCGGCGGCAGGGCGACCAGGTGCGACAGGCCGGCGAGCGCCCAGAACCCGCTGCCGGTGTCGAGCCCCTCTTCGCTGCCGTAGCCGGGCAGGAAGCCGAGCACGTCGCGGCCCGCAGAGGCATAGACCGCGTAGAGCAGGATTACGGTGACGAGGCCGAAGGCGGCTGGCCTGACGGGCGAGCGGCCACGCAAGAACGCCGGCGCCGCGACGATGGGGATGAACTTGATCAGCGCCGCACCGGCCAGCATCGCGCCCGCGAGGCCGTCGCGACGCCTGGCGCGGCAGAGCAGCGCCGCGGCCAGCAACCCGATTGCCGCGGCATCGACATGGCCATCGCAACTGAACGACCACAAGGCGAGCGGGTTCCAGGCATAGATCAGCACGCGCTCGCGCGGCAGGCCGGCGATGCTCAGCAGGCGCAGCATGCACAGCATCGCCAGCGCCTCGAAGCCGACCATGGCGAGCTTGATGCCCAGCACCGTCCCGCTCAGCCGGCCGACGGCGGCGAAGATCAGCTGCGCCAGCGGCGGATAGATGGTGCGCGCGTAGCCGGCGCGATTGATGTGCGGGAAGATCGCCGGGTCGCGCAGCCCGGCAAGCGCCGGATCGGCCGGCACGTAGCGATACGGATTGATGCCGGCGGCCTGGACCTGGCCGTCCCAGACGTAGCGGTAGACGTCGCTCGACAGGAACGGCGGCGCCGGCAGCGCAGCCGCGCGCATTGCCAGCGCGACCGCGAGCACGATCCACAGCCCGCCGCGTGGCGGCGCCGAACGCAGCACCAGCCGGACCGACAGCAGGTAGAGAGCGGCGGCGGCGGCGAGAATGCCGACGAAGACGTTGGTGCGCGCCACCGAGCCGACGCTGTCCGCACCCGGGACGTGCAGCGACAGCGCCGCCAGCGTCAGCGCGAACAGCGCCGCGCCCAGTGAGCCCAGTGCGGCAAGCGCGGTCAGCGGGCGGCTCATCGTGCCAGGCCGGCGGCTGGCGCGTCCGCCGGGTCGAGCAGGCCGAGGCGCGCCATCACCGCGCGCGTCGCCGGCGCCGGATAGCCTGGCGGGCCGTCCAGCAGCGATCGCAGCGAGGCCGCGTCATCCACGTCATACCAGGACTGCAGCTCGACGACGGGCAGAGCCAGCGCCCGCGCCCGCTCGCGCGTCGTCTCGGCGACGGAGGCGGTGCTCCAGGCGATGTCGGCGAACAGTCCGGCATGCGCCGATTTGAGGCCGAGCAGGTAGTAGCCGCCGTCATCCGAGGCGCCGAGCACGATGCGCTCGCCCGGCGCCAGCAGCGCCTCGGCGGCCTCGACCAGCAGGCGCGTCGGCAGCGTCGGGATGTCCGAACTGAGCACGCAGGCGCCAGCGTGCCCCCGGTCGAGCATGCCACGCGCGGCGTGCAGCAGGCAGCGGCCGAAGCCGGTCACGCCGTCCGGCATCGCCGGACTGCCGGGCGTCGGCAGCCCGTCGGCGAGCAGCAGTGTCGTGCCGGCGGCGAGATGGTCGGCGAGCAGGGCCTCGGCGCCGCTCGGCGCATAGGCGGCGTAGGCGGCGATCGGTGCTAGGCGCGCCGCCGCGGCGAGGCTCTCCGAGGTGTCGCGCAGGAAGGCGGCGCTCAGCGCGGCCGCCTGTTCGGGCGAGAGCGGCGGACACAGCCGGGTCTTGGAGCGGCCGGGCTGCGGCGCCTTCGCCATGATGCCGATTGCGCAGGTGCGGGTTGCACAGGTGGGGGGTGCGCAGGAAGGGCGCGCGCCGGCGGCGACGGATGCCGTCGGCATCGTCAGCGCGCGACGCCGCGCTGCAACTTGAGCGGCCTGGTCACCGCCCTCGCGCCTCGCCCCAGTTCGGCCTCAGCCGGCCCATGATCGCACCCCCGTGTCGCACCGCGAGCGCAGAACTATTTCTCCTGCAGCCGCGCCAGCAGGAAGTCGCGAAACACGCTGACCCGCTTGCTATGCCGCAACTCCTCCGGATAGACGAAGTAGCAGCCGACGCGCGGGCTCTGGTGCTCGGGCAGCAGTCGCACGAGCCCGTCGAGTTCGGCGCCCATCCAGCTTGGCAGGGCGCCGATGCCGAGCCCGTTGCGTATCGATTGCGCCATCGCGGCGAGGCTGTTGACCTCGAACACGGCGTGGCGCGGGCGGCCGACCTTGCGCCCGGCCTCGGCGAGCCAGTTGATGTCGTCGACCGGCGGATGGAAGTCGCCGAACAGCACCAGGCGGTGGTCGTCGAGCTGCTCCGCCGTCTCAGGCGTGCCGTGCTTCACGATGTAGTCGGGCGAGGCGCAGACGATCCAGTCGATCTCCATCAGGTGACGCTGGATCAGGTCGGGCTGCTTCGGCGGGTGCATGCGTATGGCGACGTCGGCCTGTCGCATCGCCAGATCGAGGTCGCTGTCGTCGAGCAGCAGGCTGACCGAGACCTCCGGATACATCTCGAGAAAGGTCTGCAGCCTGGGCGCGAGCCAGGCGCCGCCGAAGCCGACTGTGGTGGTGACCTTGAGCCGCCCGGTCGGCTTCTCCTTGCTCTCGGTGAGCAACGCCTCGGTCATCGCGAGCTTGGCGAACACCTCGCGCACCGTGCGGTTCAGGCTTTCGCCCTGCTCGGTGAGGATCAGGCCGCGGGCGTGGCGGTGGAACAGCGGCACCTGCAGCGCCTCCTCGAGCGCCGAAATCTGGCGCGAGACGGCGGACTGGCTGAGGTTGAGCGTGTCTCCGGCATGGGTGAAGCTGCCGGCCTCGGCGACGGCGTGAAACACCCTCAGCTTGTCCCAGTCCATCGGCAGCGCGTCCTTCCCACGTCCGGCGCGTGTCGCCTGGCGGTCGCAGCCTACTCGGCGGCCAGCGCCGACTCGGTTTCACGCTCCGACAGCCATCGTTCCGCTTCCAGCGCCGCCATGCAACCCGTTCCCGCCGCGGTTACCGCCTGGCGATACACGCTGTCCTGGACGTCGCCGGCCGCGAACACGCCCGGGATCGAGGTTCTGGCGCTGCCAGGCGCGGTCACGATGTAGCCGGCCGGGTCGAGCTCGAGCTGGTTCTCGAAGATCGACGTGTTCGGCGTGTGGCCGATGGCGACGAACACGCCGTCCACGGCGAGACGCTCGACGCGCCCGGAGGCGATGTCGCGCAGGTCGATGCCGGTGACCACGGGCGGCGCGCCGGCGCCGATGATCTCCTCGACGGCGGCGTTCCACACCACGCGCACCTTGGGGTGAGCGAACAGGCGCTTCTGCAGTATGCGCTCGGCGCGCAGCGTGTCGCGGCGATGCACCAGCGTCACGCTGTCGGCGATATTGGTGAGGTAGAGCGCCTCCTCGACGGCGGTGTTGCCGCCGCCGATGACGGCGACCGCGCGGCCGCGGTAGAAGAAGCCGTCGCAGGTGGCGCAGGCGGAGACGCCCGCGCCCTGCAAGGCCGCCTCGGAGGGCAGGCCGAGCCAGCGCGCCGCCGCACCCGTCGCGATCACCACGCTGTCGGCGAGGTAGACGTCGCCGCTATCGCCGACGCAGCGGAACGGCCGCTGCCGCAAATCGGCCTCGATCGCGATGTCGTGGATGATCTCGGTGCCGACATGCCCGGCCTGCGCCGCCATCTGCTCCATCAGCCACGGGCCCTGCACCGCCTCGGCGAAGCCGGGATAGTTCTCGACGTCGGTGGTGATGGTAAGCTGGCCGCCTGGCTGCAGCCCGGCGAGCAGGATCGGCGACAGGCCGGCGCGCGCGGCGTAGATCGCGGCGGTGTAGCCGGCTGGGCCGGCGCCGATCACGAGGACGGGCGTGCGACGGGTGGCGGCGGGCATGGCGGGTTTCCTGGCGTTCGGGATGGTGATGGACGGTGTCGCTGCGTCAGCCCGTCATATCGGGCGAGGCGCCGGCGGTCGCAAGAACGCCGCCAATTTACCTCAAGGTCCGATTTACTGCAGGGCGAGGGGGGCCATAGTTGGTATGCGCGCCGGGTTGGCGGCCGGCGGCGCGCGAGACAAAGACTCTGATA
>CAXTSD010000184.1:0-5518 GCA_964246775.1 uncultured Acetobacteraceae bacterium
GAGGCGGGCGAGCGCCTCGGCGGCGATGCCGGCGCCGCACCCGAAATCGAGCAGCCGCACCGGCGCCGGCGGCAGCCGGGACGCGATCCAGCCGGTGCGCAGCCGGTTCATCGCGTGCAGCGCCCGCATCGGCCCCGCCTCGTCCCACCAGCGCCCGGCCAGCGCGTCGAATTTCGCCACCTCGCCGGGACGGATCGTGCCGCCGCCAGTGGTGCGAGGTGTTGTCACGCCGCCGGTTCCGCCACCACGTGCCCGACGCCGAAGCGCCGGGTCAGCGCGTCGATCAGGCCGCGCACCCGCTCCGCGTTGCCGCCGGTCAAAGGCGCCGCGTCGTATCGGCTGCCAGAGAAGATGACGGCGCGGCTGCTCGCCGGCCCGTCCGGCACCGCGCCGATGAGGACGATGTCCGGCAGGTTCAGCACGCTGCTGCGCACGATCAGGAACGCCTGCAGCTGGTCGGGATAGGCGACGGTCAGCCAGGTCCGCGGCGCCGCCAGCAGGATCGCCTGCATGGCCGAGAGCAGCCGGGGCGCGGCCACCGGAAACACCGGCGTCGTCAGGGTCGGTTTCGGGGTCCAGTCGGCGGGCGCCGCCAGCACGGCGCTGCCGATCGGCTTCACCAGGTCGGAATGCAGGTCCGCCGGCAACGGCGCCGGGCCACGCGGCGGCCCGCTGACGGCGCAGGCGGACAGCGTCGCGGCGAGCAGGGCCGAGCGGCAGCAGGACAGCATGGGGGCGATCGCCTGGCGCGGAGAGGAAGGCGGGGAGAAGGCTTGGGCAAGTCTACGACGTCTTCGGGCGTCTGCCCTACAGTCACTGGCGACTGCTGCGCAAGCGGACGCCGCCCGCTTGTCAGCTACCGCGCGCGCTCGGCGACTGCCCTGGGCGAGGCTCCGTATTGCGCTTTGAAGGCGCGGCTGAAATGGGCCATGTCATTGAAGCCCCATCGGAAAGCGATCTCGCCGATGGCTCCGCCCCGCCCGGTCCCGGACAGCTCCCTGAAGCAGTGCGACAACCTGCGCTGCCGCACCCATCGCCCGACGGAGGTGCCCTGCTCGGCGAACACCAGGTGCAGGTAGCGCAGCGAGACGCCGCTGGCGGCGGCCACCGTCAGCGGTGCGAGCCCGCCGTCGCCGAGGTGCAGCTCGATATAACGGCAGAACGTGCGGAAGCTGTCCCGATGGCCCGCCGAGGCGGTCGCCGGCGGGCGCCGGGTCATCAGCGTCGCCGACAGCAGGCTCAGCACGGGATCGATCATGGCGTTGGCCTCCGCCTCGCCGATCGTCGCGAACTCGCGCGCGAGGCGCCTGAGCGCCGCCGCCGCAATCGCCACCCGTCCGGAGCCGGGAACGACCAAGCCGGCATAGCGCTCCGGGGCGCCGAGAAACATCCTCATTCGCGGCTTCGGGATCAGCAAGGTGAGCTTGTGCAGCGGATCGAGCACCCGGAACTCTATCTCGCGGTCGCTGTCCCACATGACGAAGTCGCCTGGCGCGAGGATGGCTTCGTTATCGCCGTCCCGGACCATCTCGCGGCCGCGCAACTCGAACAGGATGCCGAAATAGGCATCGTCGCCCCGATTGATCTGCCGCCGTTGCCGCCGCCCGGCGCACGGGTCGCAACGGCAATCGACGACGCGCACGCCGTCGAGCGTGTCTTGCCGGATGCGCGCGCCGAACGCCGGCCCGGCAGCCGGCTCCAGCTCCCATTCCAGGTGGCTCAGGTTCAAGGCCTGCCGCCACGCCTCGAACCGCAAGGGCGCGCGGTGTGCACTCGTCGTCCAGGTTTCTGTCGTCATCGGGCGCCCTCCCTGGCGCTGGCTCTGCCTCGGCGCGCCTCTGGCTCGGGCGGGTCCGTGCACGCACAGTCAACCTTTCGTGCGCGCTGAAACAAGATCAATGGCGCCAGCGGGTGCACACTCCTCGATCAAGTGGGCCGCATCGGCTGCGTCGCGTCCACGACAAGCGCTGCAAACAGCGCGGCTTGGGGGGGGGGAATACGATGTCTCAACGTTTGGCCGGCAAGGTCGCGGTCGTCACCGGGGCGAGTTCGGGGTTCGGGCGGGCGATCGCCGTCGCCTTTGCGGCAGAGGGCGCGAAGATCGTCGTCGGCGATCTGCAACCCGAGCCGAGCAAGGGCGGCTTCGAGGCGGCGCCGGACAGCACCACCGTCGAGGAGATCGAGCGAGACGGCGGCGCCGCCGCGTTCGTGCGCTGCGACGTGACCAGGCAGGCCGACGTCGCGAACCTCGTGCAGACCGCGGCGGAGACGCACGGCCGGCTCGACGTCATGGTCAACAATGCCGGCATCTATCGCGGCGGCAAGCTCACGCACGAGTTCTCGGAGGCGGAGCTCGACGCGTGCTGGACGGTCAACGTCAAGGGCACCTGGTTCGGCTGCCAGGAAGCGATCAAGCAGTTCCTGAAGCAGGGCACTGGCGGCAACATCGTCAACCTGGTCTCGACCGCCGGCCTGCAAGGCCATCCCCACCAGTCCGTCTACAACATCTCGAAGGGCGGGCAGGCCAATCTCACCCGGTGCGTGGCGATCGAGTATGGCCATCACGGCATCCGCGTGAACGGCATCTGCCCGACCTACGCCAAGACGGCGCTCACCCGGGCGCTGTTCGACAACAAGGGCTTCGACGATTTCTTCACCCAGAGCATCCCGCTCAAGCGCTGGGGCGAAGCGGGCGACGTCGCGAGCCTCGCGGTGTTCCTGGCATCTGACGAGTCCAGCTACATCCACGGCGACCTCGTCCGCATCGACGGCGGCGAGACGCTCTGCCGCTACTCGGTCTGAAACCTCTCGAACGGAGAGCACGCCCATGCGCAAGGATATCGAGTTCAAGACCGAGGACGGGGTGACGCTGCGCGGCTGGCACACCGTGCCCGACGGCCGGCACGGCAGGCGGCCGACCATCGTCATGGCGCACGGCTTCGCCGCGGTGAAGGAGATGTATCTCGACCGCTTCGCCGAGGCGTTCGCGCAGGCGGGCCTCGCTTCGCTGGTGTTCGACAACCGCAACTTCGGCGCCAGCGACGGCGAGCCCCGCCAGGAGATCGATCCCTGGCGGCAGGTGCGCGACTACCGCGACGCGATCACGTATGCCGAGACGCTGGACGAGACCGACCCGGAGCGCATCGGCATCTGGGGATCGAGCTATAGCGGCGGCCACGTCCTCGTGGTCGGCGCGATCGACCGCCGGGTGAAGTGCGTGGTCGGGCAAGTGCCTCTGGCCAGCGGCCACGACAACGCGCGCCGGCTGATCCGGGCGGACTTCCTGGCCGGCCTGCACGGTATGTTCGCCGAGGACCGCCGCGCCCGGATGGCGGGCCATCCGCCAGCGATGATCCCGGTGGTGGCCGAGGGTTCGTCGCCGTCGGCGCTGCCGACGCCGGACAGCTGGGCGTGGTTCACCGAGACCGGGCGCACGCGGGCGCCGGCGTGGAAGAACGAGGTGACGCTGCGCTCGGTCGAGATGTTCACCGAATACGAGCCGGGCGGCTACGCCCGCTTCATCAGCCCGACGCCGCTGCTGATGATCGTGGCGCTCGGCGACGTGCTGACCGTCGCCGACCTGGCGCTCGCCGTCTACGAGCGGGCGCTGGAGCCGAAGCGGCTGGTGACCCTGCCGGGCGGGCACTTCGACGCTTACGTCAAGGACTTCGACGCCGCCTCGAAACCGGCGGTCGCGTGGTTTACCCAGCACCTCGCGCCGGATTAGCCAAAACCCCTTGCCTGCCATGCTTTGGTCTTCTCTCCTCCCCCTGTCCACCACCCCCTTGCAGCGCTAAATCCCGCAGCATGAGCGAGACGGCACGCGAGACACGCGCCTGGGTCAGGCGGCAGACCAGCGACGCGCGGCGGGCGGCGCGGCCGGCGGTGGCCCTCGGTCTCGCCGGCACGGCGCTCGCCATACTGCGCGCCTTGTGCATCGCCGCGGCGCTGTCCGGCCTGTTTGAGGGTGCGGCCGACAGCGAGCTGGTGCTGCCGGTCGGCGGCCTCGTCGTCATTGCCGGCCTGCGCGCCGGTTTGCTGCTGCTGTCCGAGCGTGCCGCCTTCGCGCTCGGCGCCGCGGCGCGCCGTCGGCTGCGCTCGCAGGCGCTGTCCGGCCTGCTTGCCGCGCCACCATCCTCGATGCGCCGGCTCGAGGCGGGCGAACTGGTCGCCACCGTGGTCGACCGCATCGAGGCGCTCGACGGCTTGTTTGCACGCTGGGTGCCGGCGGCGATGCTGGCGATCGCCGCTCCGGGCCTGGTCCTGGTCGCCTGCCTCGCGGCATCGCCGGTCGCGGCACTGATCCTGCTCGGCTGCGGCCTGTTCGTGCCGCTGGCGATGGCGCTGTCCGGCCTGGGCGCCGCGAAGGCCTCGCGTCGTCAGTTCGCGGCACTCAGCCGGCTGCAGGCGCGCTTTCTCGACCGGGTGCGCGGCATCGCCACCATCGTGCTGGCCGGCCGCGCCGAGGATGAGGCGCGGGCGCTCGCCACTGCCGCGTCCGAGCTTCGGGCCCGCACGATGCGCGTGCTGCGCGTCGCCTTTCTGTCGTCCGCGGCGCTCGACTGCGCGCTGGCGCTGGCGATTGTCGTGCTGGCGATCCGCTTCGCCCACCAGCTGGCGCAGGGCGGCGCCTCGCCGCTGCCGGCGCTGTTCGTGCTGCTGCTGGTGCCCGAGTTCTTCGCGCCGCTGCGCAGCTTCTCCGCCGCCTATCAGGACCGCCTGCAGGCGACCGGCGCCGCCGAGGCGCTGATCGCGTTGTCCCCAGCGCGGGCGCCGGCGCCGATCGCCAGCGACGCGCCGCCAAGCGTGCGCACCGTGGTCGCGCACGGCGTCACGATCAGCTTCGACAACGTGCGTCTGAGCTGGGATCCGGCGCGGCCGCCGGCGCTCGACGGCCTGAGCTTCCGCGTCGCTCCCGGCGAGACGCTGGTGCTGGCCGGGCCGTCCGGCGCCGGCAAGTCGAGCGTGATCGAGATACTGCTCGGCTTCGTCCGCCCGCAATCCGGCCGGGTGACGCTGAACGGCGCCGACATCGCCGACATCGTGCCGGACGCGCTGGCCAGGATGATCGCCTGGATCGGCCAGCGCCCGGTGCTGTTCGCCGGCACGCTCGGCGACAACATCCGCTTCGCCCGGCCTGACGCGACCGACGCCGAGGTTGCGGCGGCGGCGCGTGCCGCAGGCGTCAGCAGCTTCGCGGACGACCTGCCGGACGGGCTCGCGACGACGATCGGCGAGGCCGGATACGGCTTCTCGGGCGGCCAGGCGCAGCGCGTCGCCATCGCCCGCGCCTTTCTGCGCAACGCGCCGCTGCTGCTGCTCGACGAGCCGACCGCGCATCTCGACCCGGCGACGGAGGGCGAGGTGCTCGACAGCCTGCGCCGGCTGTCGATCGGCCGCACCGTCATCCTGGCGACGCACTCGGTCGCCGCGCACGCCTTCGGCGCCCAGCTGTTCGGCGGCCGCCGGCTCGACCTCAGGGCCGGCCGAGTCGCCCCGGCCAGGGGCGCGGCGTGAT
>CAXTSD010000185.1:0-5517 GCA_964246775.1 uncultured Acetobacteraceae bacterium
GATCATCCTCGCCGCGGCGGTGACCCCCGGCGCGAGCCCCGGCGGCGCGCTCCGCATCATCCGTCGCGATGCACGCCAGCACCGCTCGCCGAACGCCGGCTGGCCCGAAGCGGCGATGGCCGGCGCGCTCGCGCTCCGCCTCAACGGCCCGCGGCGCTACGGCGAGGTGCTGCGCGATGATGCCTGGACCGGCGATGGATGCGCCGAGGCGACGCAAGTCGACCTGCGGCGGGCGCTGCGTCTGTATCGCGTCGCCTGCCTGATCGAGATTTTGGCGGTGCTGGGGCTGTTGGGTTTGCTGTAGGCCGAAATGCCAATCAGAACCGCCGCTGTCGGACCAAAACGGCCTTCTCTCTCTCGACGTTTTGCCGCACAAGCACCTATGAGCAATGTAATCGTACGTCCCGTCATCAGCTCAGACGGAGCCGAGCTGATAGACGCGAACATCGCCAGCCGTGAGTATCATGCTCCCTGGGTTGAGCCCTTCACAGACGTGGATAGTTTCGAGCGCTGGTTCGGGCAGACATTGACGGGACCGAACTTCAGTTTGGTAGCCCGCCACAAGATCTCGGACGGCGTAGTGGGCGTTCTCAACCTCAGTCAGATCGCCTGGGGGTCGTTCCGAAGCGCCTACCTCGGCTATTACGGGATGATTGATTACGCGCGGCAGGGACTTATGACGGAGGCTCTATCCCTTGCAGCCGCTTACGCTTTCGATCGGCTTGGGCTTCATCGATTGGAAGCAAACATTCAGCCTGCCAATTCAGCATCAATTGCGATCGCTCGACGGGCAGGGTTCAGAAAAGAAGGTTTTTCACCTCGCTACCTGAAGATTGCCGGCCAGTGGTCTGACCATGAACGATGGACGCTGCTTGCGGACGAATCGCAATCGCAGATCCGCTAACCACCGTCGGCAGGGATTTCTTTAGCAGATCTGGGTTGAACAGCGAGGCAAATCTTAGCGTTCACGATGGTGCGGCGATGTCGACGGATCGGCGGCGGATTGGACCACCGCCTTGACGATGGCTTATAATCTCCATACATATAGAGATATGGAGAAAGAAGACGTCATTGCCGCTCTCGCTGCGCTTGCGCAGGACACTCGCCTCGAGTTGTTTCGGTTGCTGGTCACGGCCGGACCGACCGGTATGGCCGCCGGGCAAGTCGGTGAGCGGCTTGGGTTGCCGTCCGCGACATTGTCGTTCCATCTCAATGCGTTGCGACACGCAGGACTGGTGACGTTCCGTCGCGAAAGCCGGTCGTTGATCTATTCTGCCGAGTACGGCGCGATGAACCGGTTGCTGGCCTATTTGACGGAGAACTGTTGCCGAGACGATCGGACAGATTGCGCAGTCACCTGCTGCGACGAGTCCACCCTGGTCAAGATGACGAAGGGAAAACCTAATGAAGCGTCTGCACATGCACGTCGCCGTTGATGATATCGACCAGTCAGTTCGCTTCTACAGCGCGCTATTCGCGTCTGAACCCGCGATCAAGAGGGTGGATTACGCCAAGTGGATGCTTGACGATCCGCGGATGAACTTTGCCATCTCCGCACACGGCGGGCGGCCCGGTATCGATCACCTCGGCATTCAGGTCGAAACGCGAGAGGAACTCGCCGAAGTCTATGGGCGCTTGCGGCGTGCCGACCAGGCGTTGGTCGAACAGGGCGCGACGACCTGCTGCTACGCGCGATCCGAGAAGGCCTGGATCGCCGACCCATCCGGCCTGTCGTGGGAAACCTTCCTGACCACGGGTGAAAGCACCGAATACGGAGATGTGGCCGGTCTCGGGCCGATTAGGACCACCTCCGGCGAGATCGTGACGTCGGCATGCTGCGCTTCCGTGATGGCCGAGGGCTCTCATCCTCAAGCCGACAGCTCGAGCAGCCGCATGATGTCGACGTGTTGCTCGAGATGCGACGCCAGCGCATCAAGCGCCGACTCGACCTGCGCTTCGTAGCCGCGCCCGGAGGCGGCGGCGCCGAAGCGGGCGAGCCAGGCGGCGCGGCCGCGATCGTCGGCGAACAGCCCGTGCACGTAGGTGCCGAGCACGCGCCCGTCCGGCGAGCCCGCGCCCTCCCGTCTGCCGTCGGCGAGGCGGAGCATCGCCCGCTCGCAATCCGGCCCGGTGGTGTGCCCGACATGCATCTCGTAGCCGCTGAACGGCGCCTGGTCGGCGAGCGTCACGCCCGAGACCGGCGCGAGGCGCTTGTCGCCGGCGAGCACGGTCGCGACGTCGAGCAGGCCGAGCCCGTCGACCGATTGCGCCGGGCCCTCGATGCCGTCGGGATCGGCGATGCGGCGGCCGAGCATCTGATAGCCGCCGCACAAGCCGAGCACCCGGCCGCCGCGACGGTGATGCGCCGCGAGGTCGACGTCCCAGCCCTCGCGACGCAGCGCCGCGAGGTCGGCGATCGTCGCCTTCGAGCCGGGCAGGATCACGAGGTCGGCGATCGGCAACGCCTCGCCCGGGCGCACCAGGGTGAGCGCTACGTCCGGCTCGCCCGCCAAGGGATCGAGATCGTCGAAATTGGCGATCCTCGGCAGCAGCGGCACCGCGATGCGCAGCCTGCCGCCGCCCGCCGGCCGCGCCGCTTCGTGCAGGTCCGCCGCGTCCTCGGCCGGCAGCAGCCGCGCCGCCTCGAGGAACGGCACCAGGCCGAGCGCCGCCCAGCCGGTGCGCTCGGCGATCGCCGTCATCCCGGCGTCAAACAGCGACGGGTCGCCGCGCATCCGGTTGACGATGAAGCCGCGCACCATCGCCCGGTCGGCCTCGGCCAGCACCGCATGGGTGCCGACCAGGGCGGCGATCACCCCGCCGCGATCGATGTCGCCGACCACGACGACCGAGGTGCCGCTCGCCCGGGCGAATCCCATGTTGGCGATATCGCCGGCGCGCAGGTTGATCTCCGAGGCGCTGCCCGCCCCCTCCACCAGCACCAGATCGGCGTCCCGGCGCAAGCGCGCAAAACTGTCGAGCACGCGCGGCAGCAGCGCCGGCTTCATCGCCTGATACTCGCGCGCCCGGGCGACCGCGAACACCCGGCCCTGCACGACGATCTGCGACCCGGTCTCGCTCTGCGGCTTCAGCAGCACCGGGTTCATGTGCACCGATGGCGCGACCCCGCAGGCGCGCGCCTGCAGCGCCTGCGCCCGGCCGATCTCGCCGCCGTCGGCCGTCACCGCGGCGTTGTTCGACATGTTCTGCGGCTTGAACGGCCGCACGCTGAGGCCGCGCCGGGAAAACGCCCGGCACAGGCCGGCGACCAGCAGCGACTTGCCGACGCTCGAGCCGGTGCCCTGCAGCATCAAGGTTCTCGCGGTTGTCACTCTGCCATCGGCTCCCATCGGCCCTGCCCCGGCGCGCCGGCGGCCTTGCCTTGGCGCGCGGTTTGCCGCAGCAGCCCACGATGCGCATCGTCACCTGGAACATCAACTCGCTGCGCCTGCGCCTCACCCTGCTCGAGCGACTGGTCGCGGCACTCCGGCCCGACGTGCTGTGCCTGCAGGAAACCAAGGTGCCGGATGCGCTGTTCCCTAAGGCGGCGCCGGCGGCGCTCGGTTTTCCCTACGTCGCCCGCCGCGGCATGAAGGGCTATAACGGCGTCGCCATCCTGTCGCGCCTGCCGCTCGTCGAACAGGCGGCGCCCGACTGGTGCGCGGCGGGCGATTGCCGCCACCTGCGGGTCAGCGTCGAGTCGGCGTCGGGCCCGATCGAGCTGCACGATTTTTACGTTCCCGCCGGCGGCGACGTGCCTGACCCGCTGACCAACCCGAAATTCGCCCACAAGCTGGCCTTTGTCGGCGAGGCGACGAGCTATTTCGAGCGACGCCAGCCGCAGCGTTGCGTCCTGGTCGGCGACCTCAATATCGCCCCGCTCGAAAACGACGTCTGGAGCCATCGCCAGCTGCTGACGATCGTCAGCCACACCCCCGTCGAAGTCGCGGCGGTGCTGGCCTGGCAGCGTGCCGGCTTCGTCGACGCGGTGCGTCATTTCGTGCCGCCCGAGCGGAAGCTCTACACGTGGTGGTCGTATCGCAATCAGGACTGGCGGCGCTCGGATCGTGGCCGTCGGCTCGACCACGTCTGGGTCTCGCCTGATCTGGCGACGCGGCTGGCCGATTTCGCCGTGCTGAAGGAGGCGCGCGACTGGGAGCCAGCCTCGGACCACGTGCCGGTCATGGTCGAGCTCTCGGTCTGAGGTCGCCGTGGCCCGCCAGTCCGGTCAGGCAGCCTGCGGCAGCCCCATCGGGTCGAGCCGGTAGCCACCGCCTTCGGTCACCAGCAGCCGGGCGTTCGCCGGGTCCGGTTCGATCTTCTGTCGCAGCCGATAGATGTGGGTCTCCAGCGTATGCGTCGTCACCGCGGCATTGTAGCCCCAGACCTCGTTCAGCAGCACCTGGCGCGCCACCGGCTTGATGCCGGCGCGATACAGGAATTTCAGTATCGCCGATTCCTTCTCCGTCAGCCGGATGCGGCGCTTTCGTGTCGGCTCCTCCAGCATCTTGGCCGACGGGCGGAACGTATACGGCCCGATGCTGAACACCGCGTCCTCGCTGTTCTCGAAGATGCGTAGCTGGGCCCGCAGCCTGGCCAGCAACTCACGCAGCTTGAAGGGCTTGGCGATATAGTCGTTGGCGCCGCTGTCGAGGCCGCGCACCACGTCGGCTTCCTCGTCCGAGCCGGTGAGCATGATGATCGGCATGCGCAGCCCCTGCTTGCGCAGCCTGGCGCACAGGTCCCGCCCATCGCAGTCCGGCAAGCCGACGTCGAGGATCAGCGCGTCGAAGCGCGACCCCTGCGTCTTCAGCAGGGTCTCCGCCTCGTCCGCGGTCGCCGCCTCGCAGGTGCGAAAATCGCCGTCGAGGCGCAACTGCGAGGCGAGTTCTTCCCGCAGCACGCAGTCGTCGTCGACAATCAGAATAGGGCGTTCGCCCGCCATGACCTACCTCGCTTTCAATCCTGTCCGACGCAACCGGCCCGGCGGCTCTCTGGCTTTTCTGCTGAATACCACGCCGAGCGGCACGAGCGGGAGCGAATTCAAGCCTGGGCGCTGTTCGCCTCAGTAACGTACGCCGTGGACTTCGGCGCGCTCTTGGCGGCGCGGTCGCAGCACTTACGCATGAGGGGCGCGCAAAGATGCATTGCACGGCAGCAAATCGTCGACGGCTTGTTTACCGGCTGGCAGGTCCGAATTATGAGCACGCGATGTACGATGCCGCCGCCTCCTTGCCCGAGCGTTGTTCAGGACGGCGATGAGCGTCTCGCCGGAGAGCGCCCGCGCCGTGCCGAGGTCAGCCGAAGCGCGCCTCGACCTGCCGACATCATCGCCGTCCGACGAGATCCGGCTGCGCATGCGCGCGGTGCATCGTGCGCTGTCGGAATTGAAGCGCGGCGTGCCGGTGCTGCTCCGGCTTGCCGATACGGTCATGGTCGTGCTGTCGGCCGAGGCGACCGGGGCTGCCGGCCTTGCCGAGTTCGCCGCCGTCGCGACCAGGCCGGCAGCCTTGCTGC